>JAFQZS010000030.1 GCA_017405765.1 Clostridia bacterium | reverse complement strand
CAGGATGACAAGGGGGAGGCTCAGGATGACAAGGGGGGAGCGCGGGATGACAAATGAGGCCGCCTGCTTGTTTAATCCCACCTATAACCAACGGGCACCAAAGACATGGAGCGGCTCGGCCGCGGAACTCCAGTATGGAAGGAAGTATCTAGAATGATGAGTGCTGTAAGTCGGCCCTAAAAAGGGGGTCCGGGGGAAAGCGGCTATTAGGACTGCACTAAGTTTGCCCTTCGCTGCCCCGCATCTCCCCTTGCCGCGTCCCCCGGAAATTTTGGTTCTTTTTTTTGCAAAAGAACCGCCCGCCGCGCAGGCGATTAAAATCTTAAAAGCGCCAGCTTTTAAAAAATTCTTCTTGCTTTTAAGCAAGAAAAAGAAAACTTGAAAAGGGAATCATAGAACCGCAGTTCTATAATTACTTCTTGCTTTTTAAGCAAGAGAAAAAAAGGAGCCTCGGGACCTTGGTCCCGAAACTCCCTCACACGTCACTTCACGCCTATATCGCGTCTGAAATGCTTATTTTTAAAATCTATCATCGCAACGCCGCCGTATGCGCGCTTTATCGCCTCGTCAAGGTCTTTTCCCTTCGCCGTCACGCCGAGCACTCTGCCGCCCTTCGTGTAAAACCTGCCGTCCTCTGCGCGCGTTCCGGCGTGATACACAACACAGCCGTCCGCCTCTGCCGCCTCTATGCCGCTTATCTCAAAGCCCGTTTCATACTTGCCGGGATATCCGCCCGACGCCATGACAATGCATACGCAGGCGCCGTCGTCCCACTCGACCGTCTCTTTATCAAGCGTGCCGTCGATGCACGCCTCCATTATCGTAAGAAGGTCGCTTTTAAGCCTGGGCAGAACTACCTGCGTTTCGGGGTCGCCGAATCTTGCGTTGTATTCTACTACCTTGGGTCCGTCCGGCGTTATCATAAGGCCGAAATAGAGCACTCCGCGAAATTCTCTGCCCTCACTCGCCATCGCCGCCACGGTCGGCTTAAATATATGCTCCATGCAGTATTCGGCGATCTTCGGCGTATATATGCGGCTGGGCGAAAACGTGCCCATGCCGCCCGTATTCGGTCCCTCGTCATGGTCGAATGCGCGCTTATGATCCTGCGCCGACACCATCGGCACCACCGTCTTTCCGTCGCAGAACGAAAGCACCGACACCTCCGGCCCCGTCATGAACTCCTCTATCACCACTCTCGCGCCCGACTCGCCGAATATCTTGTCCTCCATTATCGTGTGAACGGCAGCCTCGGCCTCCTTTAAGTCTTTGGCTATTATCACGCCCTTGCCCAAAGCAAGGCCGTCGGCCTTTACTACTGCGGGATACTTGTTCTGCGCCTTTATGTACGAGATCGCGTCACGCGCGTTATCAAACACCTCGTAGCCCGCCGTCGGTATGCCGTATTTCTTCATAAGCTCCTTTGAAAAGACCTTCGAGCCCTCTATTATCGCCGCGTTGGCGCGCGGGCCGAACGCTCTTATCCCCTCTTTCTCCATGGAGTCAACCATGCCCAAAACGAGCGGATCGTCGGGAGTGACCACTACTAGATCTATCTTTTGCTTCTTTGCAAAGTCAACGGCCGCGGCGATATCCGTCGCCTTAAATTGAACGCACTCGGCAAGCTTTGAAATACCGCCGTTTCCGGGGGCGCAGTAAATCTTGTCTGCGCGCGGCGACTGTGAAAGCTTTGTAATAACGGCGTGCTCTCTGCCGCCTCCGCCTATAACGAGTATCTTCATCGTATTCCCTCCGCTTTTAATGCTTAAAGTGGCGCATCCCCGTAAATACCATGGGTATGCCGTATTCGTCGCACTTCTTTATGGAATCGGCGTCGCGTATCGAGCCGCCGGGCTGGATTATTGCCGCAACGCCCGCCTTGTGCGCCGCTTCAACGCAGTCGTCGAACGGGAAAAAGGCGTCGGACGCCATAACGGAGCCCTTTGCGTTCTCTCCGGCGTAATCTATGGCTATGCCCAAAGACGTTATGCGGTTCGTTTGTCCCGGACCTACGCCCGCGCTTCTATTACCCTTGACGAGCACGATGGCGTTTGACTTCGTGTGCTTTACTATCTTCATGGCAAACTTCATCTGTGAAAGCTGTTCGGGCGTCGGCTGCGCCTTCGTTACTACCTTAAGATCGTCGTCGTTATATATTTCCGTGTCGGCGCTCTGTATGAGAAGTCCGCCCGATACCTTCTTCGTTTCAAGCGTGCCGGGCGCAGTCTTCTCTGTTATAGCGGGAAGCTCCATAATGCGCAGGTTCTTCTTCGCGGTGAGTATGTCCATAGCCTCCTTCGTATACGACGGTGCTATGATTATCTCAAGGAATATCTTCGCCGCCTCGCGTGCAGTCTCTTCGTCCACCTCGCGGTTTAATGCAAGTATGCCGCCGAAGATGGAAACGGGGTCCGCCTCGTATGCGTTCTTATACGCCTCGGCTATCGTCTCGCCCAATCCCACTCCGCAGGGATTTGCATGCTTTACGGCAACGGCGCACGGCTCGGCGAACTCTTTTACAAGCTCTACCGCCGCCGAAGCGTCGCTTATATTGTTATACGAAAGCTCCTTGCCGTGATGCTGAACGGCCGCCGCAATGGAATTTTTCGGGTATCCCACTTCCTTATAGAAGGCCGCCTTTTGATGCGGGTTCTCGCCGTAGCGCATCTCTTGCGCCTTTTCGTAAGTAAGCGTAAGAAGCTCGGGGAAGCTGTCGTCAGAAAGCTGCTTCTTTAAGTAATTTGAAATAAGCGTGTCGTAATGGCTCGTATGCTCAAACACCTTTGCCGCAAGATAACGCTTAGTTTCAAGCGATACCTCGCCGTTTTCGCGAAGCTGCGAAAGCACCGTATCGTAATCGCGCGCGTCTGTAAGCACGGCAACGTCCTGCCAGTTCTTTGCGGCCGCCCTTATCATCGTGGGGCCGCCGATGTCTATATTCTCTATGGCCTCCTCAAACGTAGTGCCCTCTTTTAAGATGGTCGCCTTGAAGGGATAAAGATTTATAACGACTATATCTATCGTATTAATGCCAAGCTCTTCCAGCTGCCGCATATGCTCGGGATTCTTTCTCATCGCAAGAATGCCCGCGCTAATGTTGGGATGCATAGTCTTTACGCGGCCGTCGAGACATTCGGGAAAGCCCGTAACGTCGCTTATGCCCACAACGGGCACGCCCGCCGCCTCTATTACCTTATGCGTTCCTCCCGTCGATACTATCTCATAGCCAAGCTCATAAAGCCCCTTTGCGAACTCGGCTGCGCCCGTTTTGTCTGAAACGCTGATTATCGCACGCTTTTTCATCTCTTATTCCTCCTGTTTTATAGTTACGCGTCTGCCGTCTATCTCTATCCTGTCGCTGCAAAAAAGATCGACCGCCAAAGGTAAAAGTATCCACTCGGCCTCTTCCATAACGCGCCGCTGCAGCGTTTCGGGCGTGTCGCCCGCTTCCACGCTTACCGCCTTCTGAAGTATCACTGCGCCGCCGTCCGTCACCTCGTTTACGAAATGGACGGTAGCTCCCGTCACCTTTACGCCGTAGGAGAGCGCCGCCTCGTGGACCTTAAGCCCGTAAAAGCCCTCTCCGCAAAACGACGGTATGAGCGACGGATGCACGTTTATTATCCTGTTTTCATAACGCCTTATCACCTCGGGCGTGATTATCCTTAAATATCCCGCAAGGACTATAAGGTCTATGTCGTTCTCCGTAAGGACCGACAAAAGGCGCGCGTCGCACTCCTCGTCTGTGGGATATTCGGAGCGCGCTATTATCTCGCTCTTGATTTTATGCTTTTTTGCGCGCTCAAGCGCATACGCCTTTTTCGACGTTGATACGACAACGGCTATCTCGCCGTTTTTTATCGCGCCGCACTCCGCGGCGTCTATTATCTTCTGAAGGTTCGTGCCGCCGCCCGACACGAGCACGGCTATCCTCTTTTTTTTCATACGCTCCTCTTTCAGATAAGCTCTATCTTATCGTTGCCCTCTGTTATCTCGCCTATAACGTAAGGCGTCTCGCCGCAGTCTTTAAGAATTTTAAGCGCCTTGTCGCACTCATCTTTCGAAACGGCTACTACCATGCCTATTCCCATGTTGAACGTATTGTACATGTCGCGCTCGGGGATATTTCCCTCGCGCATGATAATATCGAAAATGGGCAGTACGGGCGCCTTCGCCTTTTCTATGCGCGCGCATAAGCCGTCTTTAATCATCCTCGGTATATTTTCGTAAAAGCCGCCGCCCGTAACGTGGCATACCGATTTTACTTTGACCTCGTTCATAAGCGAAAGTATCGGCTTAACATATATCTTCGTGGGGGTTAAAAGCACCTCGCCGAGCGTTTTGCCGCCGTACTCCGAAAGCGGTCTTTTAAGGCTCTTTTCGGTCATTTCAAACACCTTTCTCACGAGAGAATAGCCGTTTGAATGAACGCCCGACGACTGAAGGCCTATAAGCACGTCGCCCGCTTCTTGCGCGCTTGAGTCGATTATCTTCTCTTTGTCAACGGCTCCCACGGAAAATCCCGCGATGTCGTATTCGTCGGCGCTGTAAAAGCCCGGCATCTCCGCCGTTTCGCCGCCGATAAGGGCGCAGCCCGCCATAACGCAGCCGTCGGCCACGCCGGAGACTATCTTTTCTATCTTTTCGGGCACGTTTTTGCCCACCGCTATGTAATCGAGGAATATAAGCGGCTTTGCGCCGGAGCATACGATGTCGTTTACGCACATGGCCACGCAGTCTATGCCTACGGTGTCGTGCTTGTCCATAATAAAGGCAAGCTTCAGCTTCGTGCCCACGCCGTCCGTGCCGGAAACGAGCACGGGATGCTTGAATTCATTCGTATCAAGCTCGAAAAGGCCGCCGAATCCGCCTATAGCGGACATAACGCCGCCTATATGCGTCTTTGCAACGTGCTTTTTTATAAGCTCAACAGACTTATATCCCGCAACCACGTCAACGCCTGCGGCTTTGTAACTGTCAGAAAAACTTTTACTCAAAAGATCTCCTCCTAAACATGATCGTGTCGTAAAATCAAACCGTTTCGTAAAACCAAATGTAAATACATCCCAAAGGTCGGCGCGCGCCGCCCCTTAAAGCGTATATCATTTATCTCCCATAAGGCGTCTTAGTATCTCCTGATACGCGCCCTCTACGTTCCCAAGGTCCTGTCTGAATCTGTCCTTGTCAAGCTTCTCATGCGTAACGGTGTCCCAAAATCTGCAGGTGTCGGGCGATATCTCGTCCGCAAGCACTATCTTTCCGTCGGGGGTCTTGCCGAATTCGAGCTTAAAGTCGATAAGCTCTATATTCGACTTTTTAAGATACGCTGAGAGTATGTCGTTTATGCGAAAGGCATAGTCGGCAATAGTCTTTACCTCGTCCTTCGTCGCCAAATTTATGGCCGCGATATGGTATTCGTTTACCATGGGGTCGCCGAGCGCGTCGTCCTTATAGCAGTATTCCAAAACGGTGGACGCAAGCTTCGTTCCCTCGGGAAGTCCCAGCCTCTTCGAAAGGCTGCCGGAGGCGATGTTTCTCACTATTACCTCAAGCGGCACTATCTTTACCTTTCTTACGACTGTCTCGCGGTCGTTAAGCTCCTCTATGTAATGAGTGGGTATGCCGTTTTCTTCAAGCATCTTCATCAGATGATTCGTAACGCGGTTGTTTACTATGCCCTTGTCGTGTATCGTTCCCTTTTTAAGGCCGTTGAACGCAGTCGCGTCGTCCTTGTAGGAAACAATAGCGTAATCGGCGTTTTCAGCGCAGTCGTAAACGCGCTTTGCCTTGCCCTCGTATAACATCTTGCCCTTAGTCATCACTTTCTACCACCCTTTTCATAATAGTTTTATCTTTATTTATTACTTCCTGTCTCATTTCCTCTTTATACGCTATAAGCTTCGCCATAAGCGCCTCGTCCGAAAGCGCGAGCATCTGCACGGCGAGGAGCGCCGCGTTCTCGGCGCCGTCTATGGCTACCGTAGCCACGGGCACGCCCTTTGGCATCTGCACTATCGAAAGAAGCGAATCGAGCCCGTCCAAAGTCGAAGACTTTATCGGAAGCCCTATAACGGGAAGCGGCGTATAAGCCGCGATAACGCCGCCCAGATGCGCCGCCTTGCCGGCCGCGGCGATTATAACGCCTACGCCGTCGTCCTTCGCGCTCTGTGCAAAAGTCTTTGCCTCGTCGGGCGTTCTGTGCGCGGAAATGACGTGCACCGTAAAGGGCACGTCAAATTTTTTTAAGATCTTTACCGATTTTTTCACAACGGGCAGATCGCTGTCGCTGCCCATAACTATCGCTATAGTCTTCATTGTTCCCTCCAAAAAAATATATTTTGCTTCTTACAGCACCGTGGCGACGCCCTGATATACAAGGCCCTTGTCGCCGTCTATCGTTACGGTCATGCCGTCCTTCAATATGTCGCACGCGCCTTTCGCGCCCGTTACAACGGGGATATCCAGCATAAGGCCCGCTATCGCCGCGTGAGACGACATTCCCTCCTCCTCGGTTATAATGGCGCGGGCGCGCTTGAAAAGATTTAAGTATTCTATCGACGTGGACGACACCACAAGTATCTCGCCGTCGCGGAAGTTCTTTTGGGCGTCGCCGAAATTTCGGCAAACGCGCACCTCGCCGCAGGCGTTCACGTTTGATATGCCCCTGCCTGCTATCAGCACGTCGCCCACCGTCTGCACCTTTAAGATATTCGTCGTGCCGGAGATATTTAAGGGCACTCCCGCCGTGATGACTACTATATCGCCGTCGCGGATAAGACCTCTTTCTTTAACGCATTTTACCGACTCGTCGAAAAGCTCGTCTGTAGTATGCTTCTTTTCTATCATAACGGCGTATACTCCCCAGCAGAGAGCAAGCTGATTTTTCACCTTTTCGGAAACGGTCGTCGCAACTATGGGGCACGTCGGGCGGTATTTCGCTATCGCCATAGCCGTAAAGCCCGACTTCGTATGCGTTATCACCGCCTTTGCTCCCACGTCGTAGGCCGTTTGGCATGTGGCGTGGCTTATGGCGTTCGTTATGCTCTTTATCATGTTGTTGTCAAGAGCGCGAAAGCGGTTCTGGTAATTTATGTCGTTTTCCGTCGTTTCGGCTATTTTTACAAGCGTTTTCACGGCCTCAACGGGATACTTTCCCACCGCCGACTCGCCCGACAGCATAACGGCGCTCGTGCCGTCGTATACGGCGTTTGCAACGTCGGCCGCCTCGGCGCGCGTGGGGCGCGGGTTTTTCGTCATCGATTCGAGCATCTGAGTAGCCGTTATTACAAATTTGCCCTGCGAGAGGCACTTTTTTATTATCATTTTCTGAAGCGGCGGTATCTTCTCAAAGGAAAGCTCTACGCCCAGGTCTCCGCGCGCCACCATTATGCCGTCCGACACCTTTAATATGGCGTCCGTATTCTCAACGCCCTGCGCGCTCTCTATCTTCGAGATTATCTTTATCTGCTTGCCGCCGTTCGAATCGAGGATGTTTCTCACCTCAAGCACGTCCATCGCGCTTCGCACGAACGAGGCGGCGATAAAATCAACGTCCTCATGTACGGCAAAGAGTATATCGCTTCTGTCGCGTTCGCTTATATACGGCATGTCTAAGCTTACTCCGGGCAGATTAACGCTTTTTCTTCCCGAAAGCGCGCCGCCGTTTAGTACCTCGCATCTTACTTCTTCGTCTCCCGTCTCTTTTACGCAAAGCTCTATAAGTCCGTCGTCTATAAGTATGCGGCTGCCGGGAGAAACGGCCTTCGTTATCCCCGAAAAAGAAACCGAAACGCGTTCGGCGCTGCCCTCGCATTCCTTCGTAGTAAGCGTAAACTCGTCGCCGGCCCGAAGCGTTACTGCGCCGCCGTCCTTAAACGTGCCTATGCGTATCTCGGGCCCCTTTGTATCGAGAAGTATCGCAAGCGGCGTATCAAGCTCGCCTCTTAACTTCTTCGCCATGTCGATGCGCCTTTTATGCTCCTCGTGCGAGCCGTGCGAAAAATTAAGGCGCACTACGTTCACGCCCGAAAGTATCATGCTTCGAAGCACGCCCTCGTCGTCGGTCGCGGGGCCGAGCGTCGCGACTATCTTCGTTTTTCTCATTTTATGACCTCCTTCTTCGAGTCATATTCTTTTAACCTGTCCATACATATTGATTTTATACTATTGCGGTGATATTTTCAAGCAAAAGCCCAAGGCTTATTTTTTTTAGATAAAACATATAATCAAGCGCCCGCGAATTCGGCATTATAAGCCTTTTTGACGACGGTTCACCCCCGTCGGCGGGGCGGTTCGCCCCACCGGTCACCCGAAGCGCCCCCCTTTGTCATCCTGAGCGAAGCGAAGGATCTTTCTGCAATAAGATTCTTCGTCGCTTAGCTCCTCGACAATGACAGTGGGGGAAGCCCGCCGCGAGGCGGGGCGGTCCATTAGAACTGCGTTCTATACCTCCCTTTCAATATACTTTCCTTGCTTAAAAGCAAGAACCAAATTTTAGAACCAAGGTTCTAATACTCCTTTTCAAGAATTCTTTTTCTTGCTTAAAAGCAAGGACAATTTTTTAAAAGCTGGCGCTTTTAAGATTTTTTTCGCCTACGCGGCGGGCGGTACTTTTCACGGGAAAAGTACCAAAACCGCCGGGGGACGCGGCAAGGGGAGTTGCGCGGCAGCGAAGGGCAAACTTAGTGCAGTCCTAATAGTCGCTTTCCCCCGGACCCCCTTTTTAGGGCCGACTTACAGCACTCATCATTCTAGATACTTCCTTCCCCACTGGTGTTCCGCGGCCGAGCCGCTCCATGTCTTTGGTGCCCGTTGGTTGTGGGCGGCATTAAATAAGTTGCTTTTTAGAAAAAGCCCGCTTCCGGTGGGAGCACTTCCCCCGTAGGTCACCCGGAGGCCTCGCAGAGGCCGTGGCAATCCGCACTCTCATCCAAAAATGAAAGAAACGCCGCGTCTGCGGCGTTTCTTTCTCTTGTATCTGCGCGCTATTCTGCGCTGTTATAGTGGATCTCGGCGCCCGTTAGGTAAATGTTTGATCTGCCTACGCTTACGCTCCCCCACTGCTCCGCCGTGCCGGCGTAATATATGTCGGTAAGACTTTCACAGTTTACAAACGCACCGTTTCCTATGTACGTCACGCTCGCCGGGATAATAACCTTCGTAAGAGCGCTGCAATATGCGAACGTACCCTCTTCTATGCCGCCGACACCCTCGGGGATCGCCACGGATGCAAGACTTTCGCAGCTTGCGAACGCCTGACCGCCTATATACGTCACGCTCTGCGGGATGGTCGCTGTCGTAAGAGCGCCGCAGTTTGCGAACGCTTCCAAGCCTATGCTCTCAACGCCTTCATTTATCGTAACGGACTTTAGGCTTTCGCAATTATAAAACGCACGTTCTCCTATGTTTTTGACGCTTCCGGGAATATCCACAGACGTAAGACTGCCGCATCCCCAAAACGCGCCGTTCTCTATATCCTTTACGCTTTCGGGTATAGTCACCGACGAAAGCGCGCTGCAGTTCTCAAACGCATGCTGGCAAATTTTTTCAACGCCCTCGGATATAGTCGCCGAAGTAAGCGCGGTGCAGTCGTCGAACGCGCAGTCTCCTATTCGTGCAGCGCTTCCCGGAATATTCACAGACGCAAGGCTTGCACAGCCCAAAAACGCCCAGCCGCCTATATCCTTGACGCCCTCGGATATAGTCGCCGAAGTAAGGCCGCTGCAATATGCGAACGCATAGTTTTCTATAGTCTCAACGCTTCCCGGTATTACAACGGATTTAAGAGCGTCGCATCTTTTGAACGCATCGTTTCCTATCCTTACAACGCCTTCCGATATAGTCACCGACGAAAGCGCGCTGCAGTTCTCAAACGCATAGCTGCCTATAGCCTCTACGCTTCCCGGTACAGTCACGGACGTAAGGCTTTTGCAGCCTTGAAACGCAGCCCGGCCTATATCCGTCACGCCGTCGGGTATCACGACCGACGCAAGGTTTTCGCAGTTTTCAAACGCCCCGGTACCTATGCTCGAAACACCTTCCGGTATCGTCACGGACGTAAGGCTCTCGCAGCCCGAGAACGCATAATTGCCTATACTTTCAACGCCTTCCGGTATCGTTACCGAAGTAAGGCCGCTGCAGCCGGAGAACGCACGGCCGCCAATGCTCGTTACGCCCGCAGGAATAGTCACCGACGTAAGGCTTTCGCAGTCTCTAAACGTATTTACGGTAATGTTCTTTATACCTTCCGGTATCGTTGCAGACGTAAGAGCGGTGCAGTTTTGAAACGCGCCTTCGCCTATAGCCTCTACGCTCCCGGGTATATTCACCGCCGAAAGCGCGCCGCAGTATGCAAAAGCATATTCGCCTATACTCTTCACGCCGTCAGGTATAGTCACGGACGCAAGGCTTCTTAGATCCTTGAATGCGTCCCTGCCTATGCCGGTCACTTGAACGCCGTCTATCGACTCGGGGATCGCAAGCTTTACCACGCTCTTATCGGAAATACCTGTCACGGTCCCGTTATCAAACGTAAGCCCCGGCGTACCCGCCTTAAAACTCTTAGCGGTGTTGTTGTAGCCTGTGCTCCAAACGCCGTCCTTTACCGCACGTACCGTATAATAATACGTCGCCCCGGGCGTCACTTCGGTATCGGTGAACGTCGTGTCGGTCGTATTTAAAAGCGCCGCCTTCCAGCCTCCGCTGCCCGTCTTTTTATATACGCGGTAACCGTCAGCATCCGCGGATCCGTCCCACGCTATCATTATGCCGCCCGTGCTGCTCTGCGTTATCATGTTTATGTTCACGCAGTCAGGCGCGGCTGTAGCGGCCTTTATCGTCTTTGCCGTGTCGGCATAGCCCGTGCTGTACGTCTTGCCTACGAAGGAGCGGACGGTATACGAATACGTCGCGCCCTCCGTCACCGTGCTGTCTGTATACGATGTGCCCGTTGTGGACGAAAGCACTGTCGTCCACTTGCCCGTGCCCGTCTTTCGGTACACGCGGTAGCCGTCAACGCCGTCCTGTCCTGCCCATGCAAGGCTTACCGCGCCGTTTGCATAGCTTATCGCGGTTATCGTCACAGGCGCAGGATCAACAGCCGTCTTCGCCTTTATCGTTTTTGCCGTGTCGGCATAGCCCGTGCTGTACGTCTTGCCTACGAAGGAGCGGACGGTATACGAATACGTCGCGCCCTCCGTCACCGTCGTATCGGTGTAACTCGTCGCCGTTGTGGACGAAAGCACCGTCGTCCATTTGCCCGTGCCCGTCTTTCTGTATACGCGATATCCGTCAACGCCGTCCTGTCCTTGCCATGCAAGGCTCACTGCGCCGTTTGAATAGCTTACCTGCGTTATCGTCACAGGCGCAGGATCAACAGTTGCCTTCGCCTTTATCGTTTTTGCAGTGTCGGCATAGCCCGTGCTGTACGTCTTGCCTACAAAAGAGCGAACGGTATACGAATACGTCGCGCCTTCAGTCACCGTGCTGTCGGTATACGATGTGCCCGTCGTGGACGAAAGTATCACGGTCCACTTGCCCGTGCCCGTCTTACGGTACACGCGGTAGCCGTCAACGCCGTCCTGTCCTGCCCATGCAAGGCTCACTGCGCCGCCCATGTAGCTTATCTCGGTAATATCGACCGCAGGCGGCGTATCAGTTGCCAAGCCCATCACAGGAAGCATCGTAAGCAGCACGAATATCGCCACTATAAGACTTAAAATCTTCTTTTTCATAACGCCCGCTCCTCTCTGTTCTTTTATTCTGTGCTTTTTTGACCGCAAATCATAAAACGTATTCTTTCGTCGCCGCATGAAGGACCGCGTTTTTTCTTTGCGCTGTTATAATAATCATATCATAATGTAAATGTTATTTCAATATATTTCCACAAAAAATCATCTTTTCGCCTCTGCCGCGAGGCGGGGCGGGTATTTAGAACCGAGGTTCTACGACTCCTTTTTAAGTCTCTTGCTTTGAAAGCAAGAAATAATACTTAGAACCAAGGTTCTAATACTCCTATCCCCCTGCCGGGGGGCGTACTTTTCACAAAAGCGCTGCTTTTGAAACATTTCCCTTGCTTTGAAAGCAAGGACAAATTTTTAGAACCAAGGTTCTAATACTCCTGATCCCCTGCCGGGGGGGCGTACTTTTGTGACCAAAAGTACCAAAAGTCCCGAGAGGATGCCGCCTCTCGGACTCTCCGCTTCCTCGCTCCAACACCGCCTCTCGGCGGCGCCAGCCGCTCGGCGTTACTCGGCGCAAAGACAAATCTTCTCCTCCAAATATAGGCGCAATTTGCTTTATAACTTGGAGTCTTTTCGCCATGAGGGCGCATTCTGGAAGCTTCCTTCCCCACTGGTGTTCCGCGGCCGAGCCGCTCCAAGTCTTTGGTGCCCGTTGGTTGTGGGCGGCATTAAATAAGTTGCTTTTTAGAAAAAGCCTGCAGGCAACGGGAACCGGAGTGTCGGGCGCATCGTGCGCCCGTCAAATTGGTGGAGAAGATATCTTGAATTGGCCCTCACATCGAGGAAGGCTGGAAGTATTACTAAAGATGGTGACCTTCTGGCCGAAGATTGAAGATAAATAACTTGCTGTAAGAGGCGCAGTATGGGCCTGTGGGTTTCCCCTCGTGAGGGGACGGGGGAGCAAAGCTCCCCGGCAATTTTGGTTCTTTTTTTGGGCGGGTTGTCAAGTCAAGTGCAACAGTTGGTCTGAAAAGACCTCATAGGGAGTAGACCAATTAAGGCATTTGCGTGGTCTTAGGTTTATCAGTGCAACAAATCGGGATAATTCATCATCTGTCATGTTGCCTAAGTCTCTGTGTTTAGGTATGAATTGACGCAGCAATCCATTGGTATTCTCATTTGACGGTCTTTCCCAAGGCGAATGCGGATGTGCGAAGTAAACCATTGTATTAAGATCACTTT
>JAFQZS010000029.1 GCA_017405765.1 Clostridia bacterium | reverse complement strand
CTTTATATTACGCCTTTGAATGAAAGGCGAAGATATAACAGCGCACCGGATAACGCCGAGCGGCTGGCGCCGCCGATAGGCGGTGTTGGAGCGAGGGAGCCCAGAGTCCGAGAGGCGGCAGTCTCTCGGAACTTTTGGTACTCCGGGGTCCCCTAAAAATACGCGAAGCGGATTTTTTGGGGTGGTCTGAGGTTACAAAAGTAGGCCCCCCCGGCAGGGGGATAAAGTCTTTAGAACGGAGTTCTAAAACAATTCCCTTGCTTTTAAGCAAGAAAAAGGATAATTAAAAAGGAGTCTTAGAACCTTGGTTCTAAATATGCGCCCCTGCCTCGCGTGAGGCATATACGAGAGGCATGGTGAGTACGCGCCCAAAATCACAAAAAAGTGTTGACAAGTGAGGTCTATTGTTATAGACTAAACAAGCGGGGGTCTATAAACGTAAACCAAAGCGGCGCCGTAAAGAAGTCTTAGAACCTTGGTTCTAAATTCCCGCCCGCGCCTCGCGGGAGGCCTATGCGAGGGGCGCGGGGAGCGGCGAGCTTTCCGAGAATTTTATATTGGGCATTGCGAAAAACAAAATATGATACTATAATACACATAGGGGAAAACATTTTGTAAAAAAAGCAAAGGAGATAATGAGACAATGAAAACAAAAATCATAAGATCGGTCTTGTGCATCGCGCTGGCCGTCGTGCTCGCGCTTACGTTCGCGGCATGCGGCGATCAGAAAAAGCCTGACGTAACGTATGAAAACGGCGGCTTTACGCTCGTCGTGCCGGGCGATCACGACGGGCTTCTTACCGTAGAGGCGCCCGAGTCAAGCGACGAGGGCATACTGTTCAGCGTTTCGGAAAAGGCGTCCATCGAAGCCGCCGAGGCTGTCGGCATGGATCCCGAAGGCGCGGGCTGGCTGTTTGCGATAGGCACGGTTAGTGAGGACGCGCTTCATCAGATGCTCTGCTACGACATGTCCGGCGCGGACGTATTTGCCAAAGGCGCAGACGGCACATACTATATGTATTATCATCCCACCGACGTGCGCATAATGCGCGACGGCGACATAAGCGACGACGATATGGCTCAGTGGAGCGCGCTCAACGAATGGGCGGCGTCCGTTCCCGAAAGCTTCATCGCAGGAAACGAGGGTCTTACCCCCGAAAAACGCGGCAACACCGACCTCGATATGTATCTTAACCGCGCGGCATATCTTGAGGACACGATCTACACGGTAAGCACCACCGAATTCGGCCCCAAGACGGGCGACGGCGCAGCGGCGCAGCCTTATGTGGACGTACTTACGAACGGCATGACGCTTGAGCGTATGGAAGAGGGCGAAGCACCCGACGGCGAGTATGTAGTGCTTTACTTCCCCGTTGACGATGTGCGCTTCGACTTCTTTATGGCTCAGGACAACGGAAGCTTTGTCCGCCAGATATGGAGCGGCAACGAGATGATCTATAAGATATCTTACGACGGCGATACAAACGCGGCGGCCGTTATGAACGAATGGTATCAGGCGCTTGCCAATCCCGGCGTTCTCCCGGTGGAATAAAAACGGCGCGTGACTTAGATGAACGGAGATAAAAAAGTGAGATCAAAGAGAACGTCTGTTTTATGTATAATACTTGCGGCCGTATTGGTATTTTCGTTTGCGGCCTGCTCAAATACGAATAAGACGGCGGACGCGACGTATGAAAACGGCGGCGTCACGCTTTCGATACCCTCGGAGTACGACGGCCTTCTTACCGTAGAAACGCCCGAGTACGACGGCTCCGGAAGGCTCTTCTCCGTTTCGGAGACGGCCTCCATAGAGGCGGCAAAGGCGCTGGGCGAGGACCCCCAGGGCGCGGGCTGGCTCTTTACGATAGTAAGAGTGAGCGAGGACGAGATGCATAAGATGCTCTGCGCCGATCGCAACAACGACAATTTCTTTGCAAAGGACGAAAACGGCGACCGCTACATCATCGCGCTTCCGTCGGACGTGCGCCTTGTCAGAGAGGAGTATACCGACGAGGAGCTTGAAAGCTGGGGCGAGCTTTGCGAATGGGCAGATACCGTGCCCGAAAAGATCATCGAAGATAACGAAGGCTTTACCGCGGAGGCTTACGGCTCCTCTGCGCCCGAAATTGCTCTGAGCCGCGCGGCTTATATGGACGGCGAAAGCTACGTTGTGAGCGCGGCGGGAAGCGAGCCGGCATATTCCTTCGACGGATTTGACGCAACCCCCTACGTTGAGCGCCTTACAAAGAACGCGGTTTATACCTATTCGGACCGCGAAGAAGCGGCAGGCGGCGAATACGTAGAGATATACTTCCCCTCTATGGACGTGCGCTTCGATTTCTTTGCAGGGGACGAGGGCGTAAATATCGTGCGCGAGACGTGGTCCGACATAGACGAAGATTGGTATTACGAGGTCACGCTTTCCGATGAGGAAACGAATACGCCGTACGAGATAATTACCGAATGGTATAACGCGATGTGCGACGCGGCCGATATGTCAGCGCTCGGATACACGCCCGACAGCCTTTTGGGCAGATGGGCCGAAAAGTTTGCCGGACGCGGCGTCATCACCGTTTTAAAGAGCGAAGAGGAAAATATGTACGACGTGCATATAGAATGGAGCAGCAGCGCGGCCGAGCTTTACGTTTGGGATATGAAGGCGGCTGCGGGCAGCGGCGGCGTTTTAAGCTATGAAAACGGCAGATGCGTCTTACGCACCTACGACGGAGACGAAAGCTATACCGAGGAGGTACAGTACGAAAACGGCGAAGGCTCGTTCGTTCTTAATTCGGCAAACGAGATAATGTGGCAGGACGACACGGGACACGCGGGCGACGATACCGTTTTTATAAGCGTGGACTAGAATGATGCAAAAGATAAAAAGGGCGGCGGCGTGCCGCCCCTTTTTTTATGAAAAAGCGCCGCTTTTTCAATTTTGATTTTTTTGCTTTGAAAGCAAGGGGAGTTATAGAACCAAGGTTCTATAACTCCTTTTCAAGTTTGCTTTTTCTTGCTTAAAAGCAAGGGAAAATTTTAGAACCAAGGTTCTATAACTCCTTTTCGCCTACGCGGCGGGCGGTTCTTTTGCAAACAAAAGAACCAAAATTTCCGGGGGACGCGGCAAGGGGAGTTGCGCGGCAGCGAAGGGCAAACTTAGTGCAGTCCTAATAGCCGCTTTCCCCCGGACCCCCTTTTTAGGGCCGACTTACAGCACTCATCATTCTAGATACTTTCTTCCACACGGGAGGTCCGCGGCCGAGCCGCTCCATGTCTTTGGTGCACGTTGGTTGTGGGCATCATTAAACAAGTTGCCTTTTCGAAAAAGCTCACTTCTAACGGGACCCAAAGTGTCGGGCGCACCGTGCGCCCGTCAAATTGGTGGAGAAGATATCTTGAATTGGCCCTCACATCGAGGAAGGCTGGAAGTATTACTTTAGATTACATCATTCTGGCCGAAGATGGCGAGACGTAAATCCGCACTAAGAGGCGCAGTATGGGTCGAGGGGTTTCCCCTCGTGAGGGGACGGGGGAGCAAAGCTCCCCGGCGGTTTTGGTACGCCGGGGTCCCCTAAAAATACGCGAAGCGGATTTTTTGGGGTGGATTGGCCGTGAAAAGTACGCCCCCCCGGCAGGGGGATAAAGTCTTTAGAACGCAGTTCTAAAACAATTCGCTTGCTTTTCAAGCAAGAAAAAGGATAATTGAATACGAATCATAGAACGCAGTTCTAGAGAAACTCCCTGACTCGTGTGGGGCTTCCCCCACTGTCATTCTGAGGAGCAAAGCGACGAAGAATCTTATTGCTGTAAGATCCTTCGCTGCGCTCAGGATGACAAAAGGGAGGCTCAGGACGACAAGGGGGGCACCGTGCCTCGTGGGAGGCGTATGCGAAGGAATACGGATTGCCGCGTCGGCTTACGCCTCCTCCGGGTGACCTGTAGGGGGAGGCGTCCCGCCTCGTGCGGGGGGTGGCTTCCCCTGTGTGGGGGGGACTTTTGCACGCCGCCGCCCCGGCAGGGGGATAGGAGTCGTAGAACCTTGGTTCTAAAAATTTGTCCTTGCTTTAAAAGCAAGGACGATTTTCAAAGCTTTCCGCGAAGCTCGACGACCTTGCCGATCACTTCGACGGGGAGCTTTTCTGTTTCTTCTTTTGAATAAAAAATAGGTTCGTAAGAGGCGTTTAGTGGGATAAGCATAACGCCGTCGCTTTGGTATTTTATCTTCTTTATCGTTGCGTCGTTGCCGTTTACCAAAACTATCGCAACGTCGCCCGTGTCGGCGCAGGGCTGACGGCGGACGATGACTACGTCGCCGTCGCAGATGCGCGGCTCCATCGAGTCGCCGCGAACTTTCAGGCCGAAGTATTCGCCGCGGCGCGCAAGCTCGGCGGGGATCTCCTCCCAGTCGAGCACTTCTTCTATCGCGTCTAAGGGTATTCCCGCCTGAACGCGTCCGAGGACCGGTATGCGCACGGCGGCGGGGGCTGCGCGCCCGTAAAGCGCGTCTACCGTGACTTCTAAAATATCGGCTATTTTAAGGATCATATCGGGCGAGGGGTCTCGTTTTCCCGTTTCCCATTGGCTTAATGCGGCGGAGCTTACGTTCAGCATTTTTGCCAGATCTTTTTGGGCGATGCCGTTGCGCTCCCGCTCTTCTCTAATTCTCATTTTGTTAACCCTCCTTATGTATAAAATATATCATTAAACGATAAAAAGCAATAATTTTAACAAAACGGAAAAATATTTTTTCAAACCCGTTGACAATTAACGATATGTTAATTATAATTTAAGCAAGGAGCGAGGGGTGTGCGACTCACCCGCGAGGCGCGGGCGGCTCATTAGAAGCAAGCTTCTAAGACTTCTTTTCTCGCTTCTCTTGCTTTGAAAGCAAGAAGAATTTTTAGAACCAAGGTTCTAATACTCCTTTTCAATTATCCTTTTTCTTGCTTGAAAAGCAAGGGAATTGTTTTAGAACTCCGTTCTAAAGACTTTATCCCCCTGCCGGGGGGCCTACTTTTGTAACCTCAGACCACCCCAAAAAATCCGCTTCGCGTATTTTTAGGGGACCCCGGCGTACCAAAAGTTCCGAGAGACTGCCGCCTCTCGGACTCTGGGCTCCCTCGCTCCAACACCGCCTCTCGGCGGCGCCAGCCGCTCGGCGTTATCCGGTGCGCTGTTATATCTTCGCCTTTCATTCAAAGGCGTAATATAAAGTATTACTTCGTGTCTTTTCGCCATGAGGGCGCATTCTATTAGCTTCCTTCCCCACTGGTGTTCCGCGGCCGAGCCGCTCCAAGTCTTAGGTTCCCGTTGGTTGTGGTCTGGCATTAAGCAAGCAGGCGGCCTCATTTGTCATCCCGCGCTCCCCCCTTGTCATCCTGAGCCTCCCCCTTGTCATCCTGAGCGAAGCGAAGGATCTTTCTGCAATAAGATTCTTCGTCGCTTCGCTCCTCGACAGTGACACGGGGGGAAGCCCCCCGCGAGGCGTGCCATCCCACACGGCAGGACGCCTCTCCCTACAGGTCACCCGGAGGAGGGCGACCTACGGGGAGAGTGCGCCCGCCGGAAGTGGGCTTTTCTCTAATAAGCAGCTTGTTTAATGCCACTTTCTTCTAACGGGCACCAAAGACATGGAGCGGCTCGGCCGCGGAACTCCAGTGATGGCTGTAAGTTTCTAGAATGATGAGTGCTGTAAGTCGGCCCTAAAAAGGGGGTCCGGGGGAAAGCGGCT
>JAFQZS010000028.1 GCA_017405765.1 Clostridia bacterium | reverse complement strand
TAAGCTTCTTTTCCAGAAACTCATTTCCTTCAAAGCTACCGGTGACGGTGTAGACTGTTCCATGGATCTCACGTTCGACTTTGATCTCGGGAATCCAGTATGCCGAAAGATTCTTTACTGTAATGTGACCGGCATCGTCAATTCTTGTTTCTCTCATTTTTGGCTGTTCTCCTTTTTCTATTTCTCCGGACAAAAAGAGCCGGGTCACATAGAAACGCACCGATAGACGAACCCGGAGAGTCCGCCAAAATCGATATGTGTCTATGTAACCCGGCAGTCAAACAGCCGGCAGCTGCCCTAATGCAGCTCACTGTATCTATCCTATCCGACAGATACTTTATATGAGCCGAGAACTCACGCCCTTTCGGGAAGAGAACCGGCAACGAATCGGGATGAACCCGATCCCCCCAAGATCCTTTTCAGGACCGATATAAATATACCAATACGTTTTTGCACTGTCAATATACCTGAAAGCGGTTGACGGTTTAAGACGTCAACGTCCTGCTTGGCCAATCTTTCACTACTTGGCGAGCAGGGCATTGGCGTCCACATTTACTACTTGGCAAGCAATGCATACCTGTATGATTCGGTACTTGGCAAGCAGGGCCTGCACATACAGGTTTTGCAAATTGGCGAGCAGTGTCCGGATGGATGATCAGTACCTGGCAAGCAGTGTACAGATCCGGACCTGCGCCAATTTCTGCACTGGCTCGTTGGGAACACATCCCAAACCCAGAAATCGCACTTCGTATGAGCTACGCGTTTTCACGCTATCATATCATCCGTTTTGCAACTTTTTACGCTTAAGATTGCAATGAATGAATTGCCTTGACAATAGTTAAACCATAGTCTACGAGAAAGCTTTTTTGTTTTTCTGAGAATGTACTTCTTTCCGTAATTGATTCATTCGTGGAATGTCTGAAGCATTGCATCTTTTTCCGATAGCCTGTCACTGTTTCATTTGAAATGAAATCGCAACAAATCGATGAATAATCTATAGTGACAAACTTCCCATCCTTTTTTAACATATTCTCGATAAGATTTGCTATCTCTGCAAGTTTTTCATCTGTACTCATATTATCAAAAGAGGCATTCCGATTAGAAATCTCAATAAACTTTTGTTCAATCGCATCTGCCAATTCAATATGATCTGTTTTTTGCTCAAAGGTAAGATTTGCGATATATACTCTTCTTGTCGCATAACGTACAGTACCGCGATCATCATTGCCTTCAGCAATAATCCTGTTTCTAATCTGTCCGTAAGTGAATTCACTTGGCTCCATCGGAGGGCGTGCCAACAATCGAGGGAACTCCCTGATTTCAAAACCCATTTTATACAGATAATAAGTTACAAGATAAAACCAACATTTCTTTTCGTTATCATAATACGATATTTCCGGTTGGCATAACTCTTTGAATTTGGTAATAGCTTCTTCTACATCAAAGACTTCAAACTCGTAGTCATTCACTTCTTGTGGTCCATCAAACAGATTAAATATTTGATTGACATTTTTAATTGAGTCATAAAACCTGTAATGATACTCTGCTTTCGCTATATTAGAAAAATAAAAAGCCTTCAAATCCATACTTAGCACATAATCCTCATTTAATTATTCTCTTCTTACGCAGCTACTCTATACCGCGTGTACACATATTCGTAAATACGCTGACGGTATTCGGAAATGCTGATCTCATCATAGCACTCCGGCAGCTCAGCCCAGAGCGTATCACGGATCAGATTATCGACTGCAGCCTTTGTTTCCTGTTTGTCTGTCCAATGATCCAGCTCAGCAATCTTAGCCTTGATCTTCTTCAGAAGGCTTGCGGCAACTTCCTTGATCTTCTTGATGTCCGTTTTGGAGAGATCGTCCCGGAAAAGCATATCGTAGAGGGACAATTCTTCGTCATTCTCGAAGCCCTCGCGGACATACCGCTGCTCCTCCTTATCCAGGCTATTGGCCAGATCCATCAGATCCATAAAGGTTTTTTCAATGGTGGCGCGATCCTGCTCACTGTTATAATCCGTAATGATCTGCTGATACCGTTCATAATAATTGATACGGTCGGGATTGTTGAAAAGCAGGCGGTCCAGCTTCTGCTGAATCAGCTCCTCCAAATCTTTCATTACAAGGTTCTTTTTCTTGACCTTTGCAAATTCCCGGCGCAGCAAATCAAAGTCGATAGCGCTGATATCAAACCGGCGTGGCTCTTCTTTGACCATAAGCGGCACATCGTCTATTTCAACATACTCGCTGATAATGGAATTGATTTCCACCATCAGATCGGTCGTATCAACGTGACGGCGCTTTTTCTGCAATTCCGCATAAATTGCAGCGATGGCTTCATACTCTTTCCGGGTCTGCCCGGTAATATCGTCACGGTCCGTGTATTTCATCAGGCGGATCAGTTCCGTGGCGTATGTGGAGAATGACTTTTTATCCTCGATGGTGCCGCACACGGCATTGGCGGCGGTCTGAAGAAGCGACAGTTTCATAAAATCGACTGCGGCTATCAGATCAGCAAGCTCAAAGTCGCGCTCTCGTAGGAAAGCCTTTGCTTTTTCGATGGTATCGAGAACACGGGCAATCAGCTCATCTTTATCAACAGTCGGATCGCCGCCGGGTGTGTTGATGTTTGCTGTGTAATCTGCCAGCGCCTTGCGGAGCGCTTTCACGATACCGATATAATCAATGATCAGGCCGTTGCTCTTTCCCTCGTTTACACGGTTGGCACGGGCGATGGTCTGCATCAGCGTGTGCGCTTTCAAAGGCTTGTCCAGATAGAGGCAGGACAGGCACTTCACATCAAAGCCGGTGAGCCACATGGCGCAGACGAACACAACGCGGAGAGGGTTGGACGAATCTTTGAATTCCTTGTCCAGTTCGCGCTTTTCCATCTTCGCCCGGTGATATTTGATATCCAGATCCCATTTTTTGAAGGTCTGAATCTCGTTCTGCTCCTGACTGATGACAACTGCCATCTCAGTTTCTTGCATCCACTTCAGCTTGCGCTCCAGTTCCTGCGCCTCCTGCTGTGTGGCCATTTTGATCTTCGCTTTCAGGGCTTTGATTTCTTCCTTCCAGTATTCCTGAACGAAGTTGTACATACGGACGCAGGTAACCTTGTTCAGGCAAACGAACATTGTCTTGCCACTGGTCCACAGATCGGAATAGTGACCGACAAAATCCTTTGCGATGGATCTCAGACGCGGCTCTGCCGTCATCAGATGGATTTCTTTTGCAAATTCCGCTTCCAGCTTGTCCTGTTGGTCGACGTCGATATCGGCATTCTCGATAGCGTCAAGGATACGGTCGGTGATCTCAGGATTGTGAAGATCGAGTATCTTTTCGCCGCGATTCTCATAATAGAGCGGAACGGTAGCACCGTCCTCCACGGCGCGTTTGAAATCATACACGGAAATGTAGCCGCCAAAAGTACGGGCTGTGATATTGTCGCTGGACAGAAGCGGCGTTCCGGTAAAGCCGATACGAGCCGCCGTCGGGAGCAGCTTCATCATATTGTCGGCAAAGATGCCGTACTGACTGCGGTGCGCTTCATCGGACATGATGATGATATCGTGGTCCGGGTAAATCGGCTGCTCGTCCGGTCTGTTGAATTTCTGTATCAGCGTGAATATGAAGCTCGGATTGCCTTTCAGCTTTGTAACAAGGTCGCCGCCGCTTGTGGCGATAAACTGTGAAGCCTTCGTTTTGCCGAGCAGACCGCAGTTTTCAAAGGTATCGCTAATCTGCTTGTTCAGTTCATCGCGGTCGGTCAGCACTACGATGGTGGGAGACCCGGCAAACTTGCGGCGGACCTTCTGCGCGAGGAATACCATGGAATAGCTCTTACCGGAGCCTTGGGTATGCCAGAACACGCCCAGCTTGCCGTCGTTGAGCTTTCTCGCCTCATATGCCTTGACCGCTTCGTTGACACCGAGATACTGGTGGTTACGGGCAAGAATTTTCACCGTGTTGCCGCCGGAGTGGTCGTAAAGAATGAAGTTCTCCAGTAGATCGAGGAAATTCTCTTTTTTGCAGATGCCGCGCAGCATGGTCTCCAATGCCACGCTGCCTTGTTCTTTTTCATCAAGGCGCTTCCATTCATGGAAAAATTCATATTTGCTGCCCAGCGTGCCAACCTTGGCCTCGGTGCCGTTGGAGAGCATGAGAAATGCGTTGTAATAGAACAGATGCGGTATCGTATCCTGATAATCGGTATAGTTGTCATCGTAGGCGTTCTGCACGTCTACGGTGTTTTTCTTTAATTCCACGAAAAGGAGCGGCAGACCGTTTACAAAGCCGACGATGTCCGTGCGGCGGCGGTAGAGATCACCGTGTATCTTCAGTTCTTTGACTGCAAGGAAGTAGTTGTTCTCCGGGTGCAGGAAATCAATCACAGCGGCTTTTTTCGTTTCCGTTTTGCCGTCTGGGCGCTTGACCGTCACGGGGATGCCGTCGCGGATCAGAAAATATTTCTCTTCGTTGATCTGAAGCAGCGACGAGGTGGAAAGACGCTTCTCCAAAACAGCCGGTGCTTCAAGCATCTGATCGGCAGTGATCCACGGATTGAGCTTTTTCAGGGCAGCACGGAAATAACGCACAAGCAGAATCTCCTTGTACGACTTCCTGCCGAAAGTGCCGTTTTCGCCCAGCACCTCCGTGTTATATGCAAATTTCACATCCCAGCCAAGTTCGTCCCGGAGAAGGTTTCCGGCACTTTCCTGCACAAGAATGTTTTCAGAATAATCGTAGCTCATGCCGCCACCCCCTATCCTTCAACAATTTGCTTCTTTAATTCATCGAATGCTTTTTTGCGTTCTGCCTGCTCTAATTCCATAAATGCAAGAAGACACATTTGATAAGTTTCATCATACCAATGCTCCAATTGCCCCTTGTTAAGTTCAGATACGAATCGCTTATATTTCCCTTTATTTGAGGGATCAACATTGTTATGTCGCAAGTTCAAATTATTGAAGAGGAAAAACAGATCGTCTTTCAAAGAAGATGAGATTTTCTGCAATTCGTTAGATCTTGCTTCAAGTATCTGGGCGAGTTGCAGAATAATATGCTTTTTCTTTTCAATGTCACCTTTAAGGGCATAATGATCATATTCCAACACTTTGTATGATAGTTCTGTCGGAATCAGATTGTTTTCTGATACAGCAATAGCTGCAGGAGATTTTTCAATGAAGATGGTTTTTCCATCATCATTTGCAGATGTGTATCCAATGGCTTCAATCACAAGTCGGATTTGTTCGAGAATAAATGGAATATTCACTTCCATAGATGCAAAGCCACCATATCCTCCAGAGAAGTCCGCCGCTTGGAGGCCAAAGAGCATATTTTGTAGATATTCGCAAAATGAAACCAGATAATCAATATCGAAATCGTCCGGATCGGCTTCGAATTTGAACCCATATTTTTGATCGAATTCTTCTATGCTAAGGCATGTACCACGAAAATAGAAATGTGCAAAATTCTCTCCAAAAACTTCATATAATGATTTTGTTCTATGATCAAAGGCTTTTTGATGTAATATTGAAAACAACTTACTATATTCTTGTCGAATATCTACATTGCCTTCTCTCAACACTTGTGCAAAAGACTTCCTCATATCACACCTCGATTTCACCGCTCATCAGCTTTGGAAGCAAACGATCACGGGCCTCTTGTGAACAAATAATCTGTTCTTTCAAACGCTCGATTTTCTTCTGAATTGCCTCACAATTGGAATTGTATGCCTGAAGAATCGAATCTTCTGGTATATACACCAAGATATCCTCTAACATATGTTTTGTTAAAAACTTTATTGTTGAGCCGCTGGCACCTTGGAATAATTGCCGCATACTTTCTCTGACAGCGTGATACAGAAGATACAAATGATTCTTATCATACGGAGAAAAAACATATGTCCGCTGATATGCCTCAAACTGCCCTCGGTATAATTTCACGTTAAAATCACCATTACCGGCAAGGATAACCGCATCACAATCAAAGGAATATGACGGAGCCTTAATCGGCTCTTGTGCGCAGGTGAAAAACAGATACTTACCATCGGGTGCTCCGAAATTAGCGTCTTTTTTTCCTGTCACGATAGGGGCAATAGAAGCAAGCCCAACTTTTTTCCACCCCTCCGGAACACCGTCAACAATCGGTGTGTCCTCATATCCGGGGAAGCGGAGATTGACAAACCACTCCTTATACAGCCGCTGCGCCGCTTCTTCAAGCAGTTTGATTTGTTTTTGGTTGTTTTCGATAAGGTTGTCGTAGGCAGAGAGAATCTCACCAATTTTTCGTTGAATATCAATATCAGGAAAACAAACTTCTATATCATTAAATACATCATTATTTACGCGTTGCCGTCCTGTTGCACCGGTCATGGAGTTTATCATGCTCTGCTTAACAAAATCAGTCATCATGAAGTAGTAAAGATACTTATTATCAACAGAGTCATCTTTAGGCCGAAATACAAGATATTCAGTTGACCCAAAACCTGTTCCAATATTCTGGCAATAAAAACGTTTTCCGTTTTGGAGGCAAGGTGTTATTCTTGCTATCACCGTGTCGCCATCTTGAAATTTCACACCTGAATCAAATGGCTTCGTTTCAACATTATCCGGAGAACGATAACAAGTGCTCACATTAGCCATTTCAACGAAAGGATAGATATGTCCCTTTGTCATAGTTATTTTAGGATTTAGATCAACACACTCTAAAAATCTCATATTCCCATCTCCTTCATGTTCTGCGAGATGGTATCCATCAGATCATTGGATTCAGCCTGCAGAGACAGGAGATCCCGATGGATTTCAGCCATGCGCTCGGCAAAATCCACACCGTCATCCTCCACAGGAGCCACACCGACGTATGCGCCGGGTGTGAGGGACCAGCCTTTTTCTTCAATTTCTTCAATACTTGCCAGCTTGCACAGGCCGAGCACGTCGGCATAAACGCCGTCACCGAACTTTTCATAAAGCCAGTGCGCCTCTTTGGCAACGGTCAGCATATTCTCGATATAAGCGATCCTGTCATCGTACTGCTGCTGAACACTCTTTTTGTCACGCTTTCCGGCGTCCTCCACTTCGGCTTTCGCGGCCTTGCGGAGAGCGGAGAGTTTCTCTTTCAGCGCGGATACGATATCGGCAAAGGAATCCTGAGAGACGGCATCTTTAAGATCGTCATTTTCGGCAGCTTCGGCTTCTGCGTGCAGATAATCGTGATACTCCTGCAGTAGCGCAGTATACTTTTCGGTTTCGCCTCGATAGAGCCATACGATAGCGCTAAGATTTTTGAGCTGCCATTCGTTCCACTCATTCAGCGTGCGGTCAACAATGGTGTAGTAATTCCGGGCGTCGATGAACAGCACCTTGTCGCGGATGGATTCGCTCTTGGCCTTGTCAAAGAACCACAGAGAGCAAGGCAGCGACTTGGTATAGAAGAAGTTGTTGCCGACGGAGATCATCACGTCAACGTGACCGGTGCGGATCAGCGCTTCCCGGATATCCTTGTCCTTGCCCTGACTGTCTGTGGCGGAGGACGCCATAACAAAACCGGCGCGGCCATGTTCGTTCAAATAAGAGTAGAAATAGGAAATCCAGAGATAGTTGCCGTTGCTGACTTCCTTGTTTTTATTCACGGAAGGCAGACCGAACGGAAGCCGTCCGGCGCTCTCGCAGGATTCGGCTTTGACCTTATCGACGTTGAAAGGCGGATTCGCCATGATGTAATCGCAACAGCCGTTAAGATTATGCGCGTCATGGTAGAAAGTGTTCGCTTCGTCACCGGATTTGATAACGCCAGTGAGACCGTGGACAGCCATGTTCATCAGGCAGAGCTGCGCGTTGTATTCCACCTTTTCCTGCCCATAGAAGGTCATGGTGCTGTTGGCGTTCATACCGGCAGCGTTCACAAAATCACCGCTTTGCACGAACATACCGCCGCTGCCGCACGCGCAATCGAGAAGAACACCCTGTTTCGGCTCAATGATATTAACAATCATTTTTACCAGTGACTTCGGCGTGAAGAAAACACCGTCATCAGATGCGATGTTTTTGGCGAACTTATTCAGGAAATATTCGTAAATGCGGCCTATGATATCGCCGCCGACGTCATCAAGGGCACTGTTATTGAAAATACGGAGAAGCTCTGCGAGAAGCTCATCGGAGAAGTCCGTATAGCTTTTCGGCAGGACACCAGTGAGCTGCTCGCTCTGCACCTCGATGAGCCGCATGGCATTGTTGACCACTTCACCGAGGCTGTTCATCGGATTACCGTCTTTGTTGACAAGACCGGCGGAGGCGATGTTCTCCGGCAGATTGACGAGATATTCGTACTGTGCTTCTTTCGGAAGAAACAGAGCGCTCTTTGCGGAAAAGTCACTGGCCTCAACGGGCAGCACCCGACCGCCGCGAGATGGACGGTCCTTCAGAATTTCCGCCTCTACCTTTTTGAATCGGCTGTACGCATAGCGTAGGAAGATAAGTCCCAGCACGGGCATACAGTATTGATTCGAGGTCAGCTTGGACCCGGCTCTCAGGAGATCGGCGGATTCCCACAGCTCCGCCTCCAATTTGCGTATGTTAATCATCTTTATCTTCTCCTTCCGGGTTTTCGGGTATAAATTTCATCATATCATTAGGAGAGCAGTCCATTGCAAAGCAAATGCTCTCTACCTTATCCAGGGCAATGTATTGCCCGCTCTTAATCTTCGTAATAATGTTTGCGGATATTTTCGCACGTCGCATAAGCTCAGCATTGGAAATATCACGTTCGATCATCATATGCATCAATGGTTTATAACTAACGGCCATATCACCAACCTCCTTATCTCGACCTAATGAAGATAATATATCACATTTCTGTGAATAATTCAATGGATACATTATGGGCTTGAATCGCTGGTTTCAGAATCGCAGAAAGGTATGTTTTATACTTATGCGGTTTTCTTCGGTTCGCTTTCCGGAAGGAAGGAAAGATAAGTCTTTCGCATATCAGTAATAATACTATTAGTCTTAATTGAGTGTGATTTTCACACTTCAAGAAGTTTATTTTTCACACTTCAAGAAGTCTCGTTTTTACACTTCAAGAAGTGTCATCACTGCTGTGTCAGTCAATAAACCTGATAAAATGGCAACAAAAAACGGACTGCTGTAAAAACAACAATCCGTTTTTGTTTGCCAACCCGCTCAGACAGATGCCCAAATCGATTTTGATTCAAAACTTTCTTATGAGCACCCGCCGTGGTTTTTCTTTGGCTTTTTTATTAGATGCGGTCACGCCCAAGGTTAACAGCCGCACGGCTGTTAACTGCGGCGGATGCGAGCGCCGCCATGGGGTCCCCGAAAATCTATGATTTTTGGGGTGTTCGAAGGCGGGAGGAGCGAGCAGGAGCCGCCGCAGCGGTCAAAATCGACAGCGACGTTCAGGAGCGTCCGTCGATTTTGGGTACCGCAAGGCGTGCGGGTCGTTGGTTCGATAAGTGAGACTCCAAGAAGACGAGCCGTAAGGCGAAGTCTGATTGGCAAGTCGAACTTATACACGGAACCGTTTTCGGTACCGCAAGGCGTGCGGGTCGTTGGTTCGATATACTATAACGTTTGCAAAATATTTACCCTTTCAACAATTCATCAAATGATTTGTTTAATACCCGGCTGATCGCAATAAGCTCAATGTCGGTTACAAAACGCTTACCCGCTTCGATTCTTTGTATTGCGTTTTTATCAATGTCCAAACCTATCAGCTGTAATCTGTCGGCAAGCTCTCTTTGCGAGATTTTTATAGCTTTTCTATAAAATGCAACATTTTTACCGCAAATATTGTTTTTATTATCGGGGGATTTGTTAATAAACATATCATTTTCACCCTCTTTGACATTCGGTGCTTGTCATTATTGAAATAATATGATATACTTCCCCATAGAATGACATTCACTGAATGTTAAAATTGTTTTAAGGAGCTGATTATTCGTGGGTAATAAAATAGTTTATGAAAATCTCAGGGGGCACAAAAAGTATTAAATGTTTATGAAGACAAGATAACACTAACCCATATTAAGAATTTCCGTTCTCTTTTGACAAATGATATATTCAACGGCGAAAAGGAAATATATCCGCGATATAAATTCTTTTCAGTTTAAAAAGCCGTCCGACTTAATTTTATGGTATATTCAGTTTGAGGTTCCCGAAATACATATTGGCAGTAATTTTGGAAGTGAAAACAGTTGGACATTCGAACGATCATTAGAGGAAAAAGCTTTTGAAGCTGTTGATTATGTCAGAAAACGTATAAATGAGATTAAGAACAATTTCGGCAAGCCAACAATTGTTAATCAAATCTCTGTCGCTGATGAAATAATAAGATTTAAACAATTACTTGATTCCGGAGTGATTACACAAGAAAAATTTGACAAAAAGAAAAAAGAACTTTTAGGTATGTAACTAATAGAATGTGTTGGAAACAAATTTAGAAAGCGGGGGCTTCATTCGCGCCCCCGCTTAGACTGTAAGTTAAGTTGTCATTTTTGATTCCGGCCTTTCACTTCCGCTTATACGGCTTCGCCTCGTCCGTAAGTCCCGCTAAATAATCCATGCTCGTATCGAGCGCAAGCGCAATGCGGCGGCACTGCTCGAAGGTCATATTGCGCTTACCCGTTTCGATTTTCGAGTAGTCGCTTTGGTCTATGCCCGTTAGCATCTGCATTTTCACTTGTGAATACCCGCGTTGTTTGCGAAGCTCCTTTAAGCGCGTCATTTTGTCACCCCAAAACAATTATGGCAAAATGACCTATTAAAATCAGGGTGAAATTGACCTATAATCAAAGACGAACACAACGGGAGGGAATATCATGTTCGATTACAGGCCGCTTTATCATATACTGCTTGACGCTTCGGAGGAGGCCATAAAAGAAATTGACGCGCAGAACTTCGGACGTGCGCGGGATATACTTATAAAAGCGCAGCGGGACGCGGAGGATATCTATATTGAGGCGGAGAAAGAATAAAAAAGAGCCGCACAGCTTCCTGCACGGCTCTGAAATATCCTGTCTCAATACTTCTCCATGAACGTAGTGTACGCCTTATATGCCATATAAACGTCGGCCTTGGCGGACACCTCGAACGGGGAGTGCATCGAAAGTATCGGTACGCCCGCATCGAGCACTTCCATGTCGAGATTGGCGATGAACTGAGCCACGGTGCCGCCGCCGCCCTGGTCTACCTTGCCGAGTTCCCCCATCTGATAGCATACGCCGTTAGAGTCGAATATATCGCAGATGCGCGCAACAAGCTCGGCGCTCGCCTCGCTCGTGCCGCTCTTACCGCGCGCGCCGGTGTACTTCGAGAGGGCAACGCCGCCGTTAATGAAGGCAGTGTTCATCTTCTCGGTCACTTCGGGATAATTGGGATCGCACGCAAGGTTCACGTCGGCGCTTAAGCACGCGCTGTTTTGGATTATTTTTCTCACAGGAACGCCGCCTAAAGTATCGCCGAGATCGGCCAAAAGATACTCGATGAAACGGCTCTGCGCGCCCGTATTGCCCATAGAGCCTATCTCCTCGCGGTCAACGAGCACACACAGCGCCGTTTTCTGCGGAGCCTCGAGCGAGAGCGCGGCCATAAGCGCGCTGTACGCGCATACGCGGTCGTCCTGACCGTAAGCGCCGACTAAGCTTTGGTCGAAGCCCACGCTTTTTGCGGGGAACGCGGGTACTGCCTCAAGGTCGGCGCGCATGAAGTCGCTCTCTGTTATGCCGTATTTTTTATTTAAGATATCCATGACAGAAAGCTTTATCTTCTGGCTTTCGTCGTCGTCTTTGAACGGGCGGCTGCCGACTAATATATTGAGGCTTTCGCCTGCTACGACTTCGGTCGCCTTTTTCATCATCTGGTCGCCTGCAAGATGCGGCAGAAGGTCGGTTATCGTAAATACGGGGTCGCCCTCGCTTTCGCCTATGTTTATCTCTACGCATTCGCCGCCTTTTTTGATAACTACGCCGTGCAGCGAGAGCGGTATTGCCGTCCACTGATACTTCTTTATGCCGCCGTAGTAGTGGGTTTTAAATAAAGCGACGCCGGAATCTTCGTAGAGCGGATTCTGCTTAAGATCGACGCGCGGCGCATCGATATGGGCCATAACGATATTCACACCGTTTGAGATATCGCTCTTTCCGATAACGCCTAAGACCACGGCCTTGTTCCTTTGTACCTTATAGAACTTATCGCCCGCCTTAAGGCTTAAATTGCCGTCGTATTTTACAAAGCCGTTGTTAGTCGCCACCTCAACGGCGTAGCGCACGCATTCGCGTTCCGTTTTAGCCGTGGAAAGAAAGTCTATATATCCGTCGCAGAATTCGTTTGCGCGAACGCATTCGCGTTCGTCCATGATCTCATAGGCGTTCTTTTTCTTGAAAAACAGCTCGTCTGAATATTTTTTCTTGTCGTCCATGCACTTAACCTCCAAAAATATATGTTATTTTCATTCCTGATCCGAAAAATAATGCTTCTTGTAAAACTCATATGCCGAATTGACCTTTTTTACGTAATTCTTAGTCTCCGTAAACGGGATATCGGAGAGCGTCGCGCCGTTCTCGGAATAGCGCGAATCGCCGAGCCACTTTTTTACGTTGCCGCGTCCGGCGTTGTAGGCGGCTATCGCCGTATCGACGTCGCCGAAATCGTCTATGAGCCACTTAATGAAATACGAGCCCGTGTCGATGTTTACCTCAGGGTCGAAAAGCAGCTCGACGGCTAAATCGCCGCGGCCGTCCTTCTCGTTTACGAAAAAGTACGTATCTTTCGTTATCTGCATAAGCCCCATCGCGTTCGCGGGGGAGACGGCTTCGGGGTCGAAGCGGCTTTCCGTATGTATTATCGCAAATATCAAAGCCGGGTCGAGGTCGTATTTTTCGGCCGCAGCCATGACGTATTCCTGATATTCGAGCGGATACGACTGCTCCTCTATTTTCTCTATTATATTCTGCTCACGAAACGCGAATATAAGCACGGCAATAATTATTACAACTGCGACAATGGCGATAAATTTTCGCTGCGCCTGCTTCTTTTTTCGATGTCTCTTCTTTTGTTTTACGGTACTGCTCAATTTGCACCGCCTTTTCTCATGATCTCGTTTATTACGGCGTTCGTTTCGATGCGCGCCTCGTCGGGGCCCAGGTCGTTGCGTATGACGTGATCGGAGTTGGATATATAGAACTCGTCGTCGTGCTGAACGCCGATGCGGCGCTCGGCCTCCTCATGCGTAATAGAGTCGCGGTTCATTATGCGCTCTATGCGCGTGTTCTTATCGGCAAGTACGCAGACGACGGCGTCGCACAGCTTGTTGAAGCCGCCCTCGATGAGCACGGGCGCGTCGAACACTATAAATCTTTTGCCCTCCGAGCGGTAACGCTCAATGTTCTCACGCATGAGAATGTCAATGTAATAATGCGTTATGCGGTTCAGAGCGTCAAGCTTTTCGGGATCGGAAAACGCGATCCTTGCAAGCTCGCGCCGCTTTAACGCGCCGTTTTCGTCGAGTATCGAGCTTCCGAAATGATCGGCAAGCTCCTTAAGGCACGGCTTACCCGGCTCAACGATCTCCCGCGCCAGCTTATCCGCGTCTATCACGGGTATGCCGCGCCGGGCGAACACGTCGGAAATGAGAGTCTTTCCGCTGCCGGAGCCTCCCGTAAGTCCGATAAGATACACGTCGTCGCTGTAATTCATGTTTCTGCCTCCTTATGCCGCAGACAGCTTAAAGGGTAACGATATCGAACCCCGCCGCCTTTGACAGCCTGTTGTTTATAGCCATGCCAAGCCCGCTCGTATCGGCGTCGGCATATACGAATATTTTCCGGGCAGGCTCCGCGTCAAACGCGCGGAGCGCCGCAAATATATGCGAGCTTTGAGAAAGCATATCGCCGCGCCGTCCGTAGGTGTGTATGAACGGTGTGAGCGCACGAAAGAGCGGCTCGTATTCCTCGAAGCACATTATGCCGAGAGTCTTGTTTTCTGTATGCGCCTCGATATATCGAAAAACATCATCCGCACTGCCGGTTATGAGCGTTACGGGCGCTTTCGGCGCGTAGTGGCGGTATTTCATGCCGGGGGAGAGCACACGTTCGTCCGCAGAGGGAACGCGGTTAAAATCGCCCGCTTTCGCGTCGGGCGAAACGGTGCGTATCATCTCGAGCGTCACGCCGCCGGGACGAAGTATCACGGGCACGCTGCCAGTAAGATCAAGCACCGTCGATTCAACGCCTATCTCGCATTCGCCGCCGTCTAAAACGGCGTCGATGCGCCCGTCCATATCCATAAGGACGTGCGAGGCCGCCGTGGGGCTGGGACGCCCCGACGTATTCGCCGAAGGAGCGGCAAGCGGAAGCCCCGTCGCGCGTATGAGCGCCTGGGCCGTCTTATGCGAAGGGAATCGTACGCCCACGCTGTCAAGACCGCACGTTACTATATCGGGTATGACGGCGCGCTTTTTGAGAATTACCGTAAGCGGACCCGGCCAGAAAGCGCTTGCTATCTTTCGCGCCGTATCGGATATGTCTTTGCAAAGCTCGTCGAGCATTGATATATCCGCAATGTGTACGATGAGCGGATTGTCCTGCGGACGACCCTTCGCCTCAAATATCTTTTTTACCGCCGCTGTGTCGAATGCGTTCGCCGCAAGACCGTAGACCGTTTCGGTGGGCATGGCGACGAGGCCGCCGCGCTTTATTATGTCGGCCGCCTTTAAGACGGCGTTCTCGTCTTTATTTGGGTCAAGCCTGAGCGTTTTCATAACGGTTTCCTTTTTAGCTTCAGGCCTGTGTGCTCTGATTGAGCTTTTCGGCCTGGTCGTTCGTAATGAGCGCGTCTATCATTTCGTCGAGCGCGCCGTTTAAGAAGGCCTCAAGCTTGTAGAGCGTAAGGCCGATGCGGTGGTCGCTTATGCGTCCCTGGGGATAGTTGTACGTGCGTATGCGTTCGCTTCTGTCGCCCGTGCCGACCTGGCTCTTTCGCTCCTTAGCTATCGCGTCGGTCTGCTCCGCAAGGCTTGCCTCGTAGAGCTTTGAGCGCAGCACCTTCATGGCCTTGTCGCGGTTCTTGTGCTGGCTTCTTTCGTCCTGGCATTCAACTACTATGCCCGTCGGCAGGTGCGTTATGCGTATTGCCGATTCCGTTTTGTTTACGTGCTGGCCGCCCGCGCCCGACGCGCGGAACGTGTCTATCTGAAGGTCAGAAGGGTTTATCTCGACCTCGACGTCCTCGACCTCCGGCAATACTGCCACGGTCACGGTGGAGGTGTGTATGCGGCCGCTAGATTCCGTTTCAGGTACGCGCTGAACGCGGTGAACGCCGCTTTCGAATTTGAGGCGCGAATACGCGCCCGCGCCGTCTATCATAAAGGAGACCTCCTTTATGCCGCCGAGCTCCGTTTCGTTTATGTTGATTATTTCCGTTTTCCAATGCTTCGTTTCGGCGTACATCGTGTACATGCGGTAAAGATTGTAGGCAAAAAGCGCCGCCTCCTCGCCGCCCGCGCCGCCGCGTATCTCTATGATAACGCCCTTGTCGTCGTTAGGGTCCTTGGGCAGAAGCAGTATTTTAAGCTCTTCCTCGATTTTCGGTATGCGTTCGGAAAGCTCGCCAAGCTCTTCTTGAACCATCTCTTTGAAATCGCGGTCAAGCTTTCCCGAAAGCAGCTCGCGCGCCTCCTCGGCGCCGTCAAGCGCGGATTTGTATTCGTTTATCTTTTCAACGAGCGGCGTAAGGCTCTTTTGCTCCTTCATAAGCGCTTTCAACTTGTTTTGGTCGGAAACTATCTCTATATCGTTCAGTTTTTCCGATATTTCATTGTAATGCTCGAGTATGGGATAAAGTTTATCAAGCATACTTATGCACCTCTTTGTTTGTTATTTGGTCCGTAAGATTTAGGCGTTGGGCCGAATTACGGAACGTATATTCTTTTCCGCTTTTGAACGGGGAACAAGAACGATATGGCCGCACCCCGCGCATTTTAAGCGCAGCTCTATGCCGCATCTTAAAACGACCCAGCGTCTTTCGCCGCAGGGATGAGGCTTTTTTAGCTCAAGGATATCTCCCGGACGTATGTCCATATTCAGTTTCTCCTTCCATAGCAGCGGATAAAATTCACTATCATATTATTATACCGTCAAACCAGGTCTTTTTCAAGGAAAAACGGGTCAAATTTGTTGTTATATTGGAAACTTGTCCTTACATATATTTATACGCACAGGAAAAATATATGTTAAAGGGCAGGTGTAGGGATGAAAATGGATTTTTACCCTGAGGGAGTATTGTATGAGACTCAGGAAAATACGTCTTATATATCTAAGCTTTCGGGACTTATGGAGGCTTTTCGCACGGGGACGGTAGTTGAGCAGAAGCCGGTAATGTCAACAAGTGCGCATGAGCTTGTGTTCAGCTTCGGAAAGACGGTTGCGGTGATGGCGAGAGAAGAATGCGAGTACGTTCCCGAGGGACGAATAATAAAGGATATAGCCGTGATCTCGAGAGTGAATAAGCCGACGTGTTTTATCGTTACGGATATAGATCTCAGCGGTCCCGAGCCGAGAATAAGCATATCGAGGCGCGAAGCGCAAAAACGCTTTATCGAATATGCAAAAGAGCATATAAGTCCGGGCGACGTAATAGGCGCAAAGGTGACGCACCTTGAGCCGTTCGGCGCGTTCGTGGATATTGGCTGCGGCGTCGTTTCGCTTATACCTACGGAGAGCATTTCGGTGTCGCGCATATCGCATCCAAGCGACCGCTTTGAACGCGGGCAGAATATACTTGTCGCCGTAAAGGGCATAGAAGCCAAAAGCGGCCGCTTTTTCATTACGCATAAGGAGCTTTTGGGCACCTGGGAACAAAACGCCGCCAATTTCAGCGCAGGGCAGACGGTCATAGGCGTTATACGAAGCATAGAGGCTTACGGAGTCTTTGTAGAGCTTGCGCCTAATCTCGTTGGCCTCTGCGAATACCGCCCAGACGCCGTTATAAATCAGCTTGCGGCAGTATATATAAAAAGCATAATCCCCGAAAAAATGAAGATAAAGCTTTCAATAGTGGAGCTTTTTATGCAGAAGGATGCGCCGCATCCTATTGATTACTATGTGCTCGACCATATTGATCATTGGCGGTATACCCCGAAGGATCATACAAAGAAAGTGATAGAAGAGAGATTTGGAGATTGAGAGGGAAATACTTGTCGATGTGCATAAGTACGTAAGGATGAAAGGGCCTTAAAAAACATACTCCAAAGGCCTCACGATTCTCTCATTTTCTACACGCCCTTTGAATAATAATTATAAATACCTTTAAAGGGAGGATATTAAAATGAGAAGAAGATATACGGATAAACGCGCCTTTAGCGGACGAAGACGTAAGCCCGTGTACGGCGCCGCAAAAGCTGTTTTGGTTCTGTGCGCTGCTTTGGCTCTGATTTTATTCATCGGAGCGAGCGCCGAGAGCGACTTTATTATAACAGACGGAGGCGAAAAAAAGGCCGCGCTTTTAAACACGGCAATAGATCAAACTCTTTCGGTAACGCCTGTTTTTTGCGCGCATCAAAGAGCGCTTAGCGCCTACGGGGCAGGAAAACACGCGTCAGGCGCATATGAGAACGCGGGGGAGAATGTTTCCGACGAGGCTTTAGCCTCGGCAGAGACCACACAAAGCGCGCAGGGAGGAACAAATGAGAACAGCGGCGGCGAAGGCAAAATAATGCAGCTTTCCTCTGATGAAGGCGCATCGCCCTCGCTTGCGCTGTCGCATGAGGAGCAGCCGGAAAATACATACAAAATAGAAGACGTTACGCTTTCCCCGAAAAGTGACTCGGGCTATGTCAGGTTTGATAATATATACATAATAAACAATACAAAATTCGGTATAGACCCGCAGTCGCTCATTTCGGAACCGCTTCCTTTTTCATATAACGAAAATGAGATGCAGGTGCTTATAATACATACGCATTCCACGGAGAGCTATTCGCCGAACGGCGCAAAGTATTACGGCGAGAACGATAAGACACGTACTCTTGATAACGAACAGAACGTAGTGCGAGTAGGCGAAGAGATGCGCCGTGTGCTTGAAAGCCGAGGTATAAACGTATATCATGACATGACGGTACACGACTACCCCTCGTACAACGGCTCGTACACGCGCGCGCTTGAAACGATAAACGCTCGACTGAGCGAGTATCCTTCAATAAAAATAGTTATCGACGTCCACCGCGACGCGATAATAGATGCGGACAATACGAAATACCGTCCCGTTGTCGAATACGACGGCGTCAGATTTGCGCAGATGCTTTTATGTATGGGATCAAGCGAGGGAGGTCTTGAGCATAAGGATTGGCAGACGAACCTTTCTTTTGCGATAAAGCTGCAAAAAAAGCTCTGCGACGCCGTGCCCGATCTCATGCGTCCCCTCGCGCTTAAAAAGGAGCGCTACAATCAGCACGCAACGCCGGGCAGCCTTCTTATCGAAGTGGGAAGCGACGGCAACAGCATTGAAGAAGCGCTTGCCTCATCGAGAGTGTTCGCGCAGGCGCTTGCGGACGTATTAAAAGGGGAGTAAAACAAAGCGATATGAAAGCCGTGTTGCATTGAAAAATCCCTTGTGATATACTTGTTTTCGGAAAACGCGTCATTTTTACATTCTTTAAAAAGACGTTTTTTGAAAACTAAGCGCGCCCAAAAAAGCGCGCATATCTAAAGGGTGATACAAGCGTGAAAACGACAAAGCCGCGTCTTTTTTGGGCGTTATGTTTTATTCTGATAATTACAGTTCTTGTTTCGGCGGGAGCACCTGCGTTGGCCGCACCCCAGCCTCCCGAAGTTACGGCGTCGGGGGCTATTGTCATTGACTTTGATACGGGCGGCGCATATTATGAAAAAAATGCCGACACGGCGCGTCCTGCGGCGAGCATGACAAAAATAATGAGCGCTTATATCGTTTTTGAAGAGATAGTCTCGGGCAGGCTTTCTTACGATACATATATTAAGATAAGCGCGCACGCGGCAGCCGTTTCAAACGATACTACGTATTCGGGATACGAGCTTTTTAAGGAGGGGGACAAGTATAAGGTCGATACTCTTTTAAAACTTGTTTTCACGGCTTCGGGAAACGCCTCTATGATAGCCCTTGCGGAGCATATATCGGGAAGCGAGGACGAATTTGTAAAGCGTATGAACAAAAGGGCTGCAGCCATTGGTCTTAACGCACGATTTGCCGACAGCTGCGGCATAAAAGACGAGGGAAACAGCGTGACCCCGCGCGACATGGCGCTCCTTTCACAGCAGATAATCAAGGATTATCCCCGTGTGCTCAAGTATTCTTCGCTGAAAAGCTATGATTTCGGAGGGCGCACCTTCACTTCAACGAATCTTTTGCTTGTAAACGGATCGCTCTCCGGCGTCGACGGTCTGAAAACGGGCACTACGAGCGCCGCAGGCTATTGTTTTGCGGCAACGGCAAAGCAAAGCGGCAGGCGTATGATAGCCGTTGTAATGAACTCCTCAGGCAGTCAGAGCCGCGCGAACGACTGTAAAAAGCTCTTGGAATACGCTTTCGAGTGCGCATCATCGGGCAGCGCGGGCGAAAAAGCCCCAAAAACGATCGTATCGGGATGGGCAGAAAAAGAGGTAGCCGCGGCAAAGGAAGCGGGACTTTTAACGGATGGACTTGGCAGCGATTATACCGTTCCCGTTTCGCGCTTTGACGCCGTGCACCTGTTTATTAAGCTTTTAGAGCGTTCAAGCGGTATGTCGGCAGAGGAGCTTATGGCACAAAGAGGCGTTTCGGCGCAAAGCGGCGCATTTTCCGATACTTCGGACAACGAAGTGCTTTTTTTGAACGCGCTGGGAATAATAAACGGAGTGGGACAAGGCAAATTTGACCCAAACGGCACGCTCACCAGAGCGCAGGCAGCCGCTATGATAAACAGAACGGCGCGCATTTTAGGCATTGAAACGGGAGGCTTTACTCACGGCTTTAAAGACGCGGGGGATCACTGGGTAAATTCAGAACTCGGCTTTGCCGTGAATGCCGGAATAATAAAGGGTATAAGCGAAGACAGATTCGCCCCCGATGCGAAGCTTACAACAGAGCAGGCCGCAGTTATAATATACCGCGCGTTTGAGGCTTTTAAACATTCATGATATGATTTTTACGCTCTTGCGCCCTTTTTACATTTGTCCAGAACTAAAAATACGAAAAAGGCAGCGATATCAACGACTACTATCGTGGCTCCCACAGGCGTGCTTGCGACGATCGAAACGAGTATGCCGACGAGCGCGCACACGACCGACAGTACGGCCGAGCAAACGGTGACAGACTTAAAGCTTTTGAATATTCGCATGGCCGAAAGCGCGGGAAAAATAACGAGCGCGGAGATAAGAAGCGATCCGACCAGATTCATCGCAACTACTATTATTACCGCTATGACTATGGCTATGATAAGGTTGTAAAGATCGGCTTTTATGCCTGTCGCCTTAGCAAAATCCTCATCGAAAGTCACGGCGAATATCTTATTGTAGAAAAGTATGAATATTATAACGACTATCACCGACAAAACGGCGCACATCCACACATGAGTCTGATTTAGCGTAAGTATCGAGGTGGAGCCGAACAGCGTGGAACAAACGTCGCCTGTAAGGTTTGACGATGCGGAGAACACGTTCATTATAAGATATCCCACGGCAAGAGCTCCCACGGAGATCATCGCTATTGCGGCGTCGCCCTTTATCTTTGTGTTCTGGCCCGTGCGTAAAAGCAGCACGGCGCACAATGTCGTGATTATCAGCATGAGAGGCATATTGTTTGAAAGCTTCAGAGCAGTAGCTATTGCAAGCGCGCCGAACGCAACGTGCGAAAGACCGTCGCCTATGAATGAAAAACGCTTGAGCACCAGGGTGACTCCCAAAAGCGACGAGCAAAGCGCGATAAGTATGCCCACTATAAGCGCGTATCTTACAAAGGGATACTCAAAATAAAGCGCAAGCTTTGAGATAAGCTCCGTCATACGGCGTCACTTCCTCTCATGTCGGTAAAGCCGCGGCTTATATCGCTCTTTAAATATTCTTCGGTGCTGCCGAAGAATATGCTTTTTCCTATATGAAGAATTTTGTCGGCGTATTTTACGGCGGCCGCCACATCATGCGAGATCATGATTATCGTCATATTGTCCTTTTTGTTCAGATCGTTGATTATGTGATACATCTCCTCGGTCACCTTGGGGTCAAGACCTGATACAGGTTCGTCCAAAAGCAGCACCTTTCCTGCCGCGCACATTGCGCGGGCAAGCAGAACGCGCTGCTGCTGACCACCCGAAAGCTCGCGGTAGCACCGCTTTGAAAGCGGGGAGAGCCCCATTTTTTCTATGCTATCGCGCGCCAGACGCTTCTGCCCGCGCGAATAAAAGGGGCGCATGCCCGAACGGTTCTGACAGCCCGACAGAACTATCTCCCAAACTGAGGCGGGAAAGTCGCGCTGCACCAGTGTTTGCTGAGGAAGGTAGCCTATATCCGTAGTTCTGAGAGAGCCGCCTAAAACTATTTTACCGTGCAGCGGAGACATAAGCCCCAGTATCGTCTTCATAAGCGTGCTCTTGCCGGAACCGTTCTCGCCTACGATGCAGAGGTAGTCACCTTCGTCTATATGAAAGTTCAAATCACTTACTATTTCCTTGCCGTCATAGCCGAGCGACAGGTTTTCGCATATGAGCTGTGCCATTTTGATCTCCTTGATTCAGGGCTTCCTTTACAAAACTTCGCCGCAAAGATTTGCGATTATTTCGCAAATCAGTATACCACGGCGTAAATAATATGTCAATTACAGACATAAGCTTTTCATATTAAAAATCAGTCTTTTTATACTTGTATATGCTCCCTTTTGTTTGGTATAATTTAATAATAAAAAGCAATCTGCATCTCACAGGAGTAAAAATATATGGCCAATAAAGAGCTGATACGCAATTTCTCTATAATAGCCCACATCGACCACGGAAAATCAACGCTTGCCGACAGGCTTTTGGAAAACACGAATACGGTAGCCGAGCGCGATATGGAGGAGCAGCTTCTCGATAATATGGATATAGAGCGCGAGCGCGGCATAACGATAAAGGCGCGCGCAGTAAAGCTTCTCTATACGGCGAAGGACGGACGCGAGTATGTGCTTAACCTCATCGACACTCCCGGACACGTCGATTTCAATTATGAGGTGTCGCGTTCGCTTGCTGCGTGCGAGGGCGCGGTGCTCGTTGTTGACGCGGCCCAAGGCATCGAGGCGCAGACGCTTGCAAATACGTATCTCGCCTTGGAAAACGACCTTGAGATAGTGCCCGTTATAAATAAGATAGATCTGCCGAGCGCGGACCCCGAGCGCGTTATCCATGAGATAGAGGACATAATAGGCCTTGACGCGAGCGACGCGCCCCAGATATCGGCCAAAATGGGCATAAATATAGAAAGCGTGCTTGAAAAGATCGTTAAGGACGTGCCTCCCCCGAAGGGAGACGAAAATAAGCCCTTAAAAGCGCTTATTTTCGACTCGTATTACGATCTGTACAAGGGCATCATCATTTACGTGCGCCTTATGGACGGCTCGGTGCGCCCCGGCACGAAGATAAAGATCATGTCGACCGGCGCCGTTTTCGACGTCGTGGAAACAGGATATTTCAAGGCCGACGGCTTTGCGCCCTCGCCGGAGCTTGCGGCGGGAGAAGTCGGCTACATCGCGGCCAGCATGAAGAACGTGTCCGACACGCGCGTAGGCGATACGGTGACGTGCGAGCCGGGCGGAGCCGCAGAGCCGCTTCCCGGCTACAAGGCGGTAAATCCCATGGTGTTCTCGGGCATATATCCCGCCGACACGACAAAGTACCCCGATCTTAGAGACGCTCTCGAAAAGCTTCAGCTCAACGACGCGTCGCTTTCGTTCGAGGCGGAGAGTTCCATAGCTTTGGGCTTTGGCTTCAGATGCGGCTTTTTGGGGCTTCTTCATATGGAGATAATACAGGAGCGCCTTGAGCGCGAATATAATCTTGACCTTATCACGACTGCGCCCAGCGTTATATATAAAGTGGAAAAAACGAACGGCGAGACGATATTCATAGACAATCCCACAAATTATCCTCCGCCGACGGAGATAGACCGCGTTTACGAGCCCGTAGTTAAGGCCGACATAATCTCGCCGTCGGAGTTCGTGGGCAATATCATGGACCTCTGCCAGGAGCGGCGCGGCACGTTCAAGACGATGGAGTATATAGACACGAACCGCGTGTCGTTAAAATACGAGCTTCCGTTAAACGAGATAATCTACGACTTTTTTGACAATTTGAAATCGCGCACACGCGGCTACGCCTCGCTCGACTACGAATTTTTGGGATATGTTCAGTCGGATCTCGTAAAGCTCGACATACTTTTGAACGGCGAAGTCGTTGACGCGCTCTCATTCATCGTGCATACGGATAAGGCGTATGCGCGCGCGCGAAGGATCGCGGAAAAGCTTAAAGACAACATACCGCGTCAGATGTTCGAGATACCTGTCCAAGCGGCCATAGGCAATAAGATAATCGCGCGCGAGACGGTAAAGGCGCTGAGAAAAGACGTGCTAGCCAAGTGTTCCGGCGGCGATATCACGCGAAAGAAGAAGCTTTTGGAGAAACAGAAGGAAGGCAAAAAGCGCATGAGGCGGCTTGGCACGGTCGAGGTGCCGCAGGAGGCGTTCATGTCTGTTTTAAAGCTCGATTCATAATGAAAAGCATAGGCCTTTACATCCATGTGCCGTTTTGTGTGAAAAAGTGCGCCTATTGTGATTTTCGTTCATATGAGAATATGGAGCGTTATCGCGACGCTTATATAGAAGCCGTGGGACGCGAGCTTTCGTCGTACCGCGAGGCGCTTGCGGATTATATTGTAGACACGATATATGTAGGCGGCGGCACGCCGTCTGTGCTTTTGCCCGAGCAGATACTTTCATTGGGAGCGCATATACGAAAAAACGTGCGCATAGCCGACAATGCCGAATTTACGTTTGAGGCAAATCCCGACACGGGCACAAAGGAGTTTTTTTCGGCGGCGCGAAGGATCGGTGCGAACCGCATATCAATGGGGCTTCAAAGCGCGCTCGACTCCGAGCTTAGAACGCTCGGCCGCATTCATACCGCGAAGCGGTTCGAGCAGAGCTTTCTTTTGGCGCGCGGCTGCGGATTTAAGAATATAAGCCTTGATCTTATGACGGGGCTGCCCGGCCAGACGCTCGCTTCGCTTTCACGCTCCATAGATTACGCCGTTTCCATGTCAGCAGAGCATATTTCAGCCTACGGCCTTAAAATAGAGGAGGGGACGCGCTTTTTTGAGATGCGCGACGAGCTTTTGCTTCCAAACGACGACGAGTGCGCCGATATGTATCTTTTTCTTACGCGCCATCTGGAGGAGAGCGGATATCTTCAATATGAAATATCCAATTACGCAAAGGAGGGCTTTCATTCGAGGCATAATATGCGCTATTGGCTGGGAAGCGAATATCTCGGAATAGGCTCGGCGGCTCATTCGTTTTTCGGCGGCGCGCGCTTTTCAAACGAGCCGGACGTAAAGAAGTATATAGAAGCCGTAAAAAAGGCGCGTTCGCCCGTGTGCGAAAGAGAAACGCTTACGCGGGAGGACAGGCTTTTCGAGTATATTATGCTTAGGCTCAGAACGACACGCGGCATACGCCCGGGCGAGTTTTACGGCGAGTTCGGATTTGATTTCCGGGAAAGGTTCAAAAGCTCGATAAGCGCTTATACGGCTTTGGGGCATATGCTCTCGGACGAGGCGCACACCGCACTTACGCCAAAGGGCTTTTTGATATCAAACAGCATAATAGCCGATATTCTGTCACAAATCTAAATAAGGGAGGATATTTTATGGTAGTTCAAAGGTTCAAAACGTGTCCACGCTGCACGAACGGCTGCATGATAACTTATCTTGAGGAGGCGGGAAGGATTATCACCATAAAGGGCGCTGCGTGTCCGAAGGGCGAAAAATTCATATACGAAACGGTCGCTCCGCCGGATTCGCTCGTTGAAGCGGACGTTTACGTTAAGAACGGAGCCGTATCCATAGCCAAAGTCAGAAGCGCGGAGCCTGTGCCCGGCCCCATGGTCGAGGCCTTTGAGAAGGCCCTGAAAAAAGCCGAGGTCGAGGCCCCTTTAGAGTTCGGCAAAGTAATAATAAAGAATTTCATGGATTCGGGCATTGATATAATAGCGAGAGCCAACGTAAAAAAATACGTGCAGTAACATATTGATTTTTTGCAGACCGAAAGATCGTTCGCTTTCGGTCTGCATTTTATATTGGGACTGCGGCGCCAAAATTTCTGATAAACTGCCGTGGGCGGGAGGCGCGGGCGCCCCCAAAAGCCTTCCCCCTTGGACCCACCCCAAAAAATGAAAGCATTTTTTGGGGACCCCGGGATCCGCTTCGCGTATTTTTAGGGGCCAGGCGCGAACCAAAATTTCCGTGGGCTTTGCTCCCCCGTCCCCACACGAGGGGAGACCCACAGGCCCATACTGCGGCTCTTACAGCAAATTATTCATCTCCGATCTTCGGCTAGAAGGTCATGATCTAAAGTATACTTCCAGCCTTCCTCGATGTGAGGGCCAATTCAAGATATCTTCTCCACCAATTTGACGGGCGCGTCGCACGCGCCCGACACTCCGGTTTCCGCTAGAAGAAAGCTATTGCTAAAAAGCGGCTTGTTTAATGTTACCTTCTTCTAACGGGCATCGGGGACTTGGAGCGGCTCGGCCGCGGAACACCAGTGATGGCTGTAAGCTTCTAGAATGCGCCCTCATGGCGAAAAGGCTCCAAGCTATAAAGCAAATTGCGCTTATCGCCAGTAGATGGCGAGACATAAGTCATATTTGAGTAACGCCGAGCGGCTGGCGCCGCCGAGAGGCGGCGTTGGAGCGAGGGAGCGGAGAGACGGAGAGGCGGCAGCCTCTCGGGACTTTTGGTACGCCGGGGTCACCTAAAAATACGCGAAGCGGATTTTTTGGGGTGGTCTGAGGTTACAAAAGTACGCCCCCCGGCAGGGGGATCAAATTCTTAAAACGGAGTTTTAAGGTTTTCTCTTGCTTTCAAAGCAAGAGAAGCATATTGAAAAGGAGTCTTAGAACCTTGGTTCTAAAATGATGAAGACGGCATTCTTTTTTACTTTTGTCTTTACATTGTTATCGGGGTATGATAGAATAGTAAAGAATTGTTTACAATGGAGCTTCATATGGGCATATTACATGTTTCCGATTTAAGTAAATATTTCGGCGACAGAGAGATACTTAAAAGCGTCTCCTTTTCCTTGGAGCCCGGGGAGAAGGCGGCCCTTGTCGGAAAGAACGGCGCAGGCAAGACTACGCTTTTTCGCCTGCTTACGGGGGAGGAAAAAAGCGACGGCGGCGTCATAACTTTCGGACGCGACGCTAAGATGTCATATCTTTCGCAATTTGTGACTGAAAACAGGGACAAGACGCTGTGGGAAGAGCTTATGAGTACGTTTTCAGCGTTTATCGAAAAAGAGAACGAGCTTGAGAGCATGACGAAAAAAATGAGCTGCGCCGATTTGAACGAGAGCGAACGCGAACGCCTTATCTCGCGCCACGCCCGCCTGCACGACGAGTTCACTGCAGACGGGGGACTTTATTATAAGAGCCGCGTTGCGGCAACGCTTAAGGGACTGGGCTTTTCGGAGGATGACTTTTCGCGCCCGCTTTCCTCTTTGAGCGGCGGCCAGCTTTCGAAGCTTGCGCTTTCAAAGCTGCTTTTGTCCGACTCGAATCTTCTATTGCTTGACGAGCCGACAAATCACCTCGACATAGAGGCCATTGAGTGGCTCGAGGATTTTTTAAGAAACTTTTCGGGCGCGTTCATAGTTATATCTCACGACAGATACTTTCTTGACCGCGTGACAAGTAAAACGATAGAGATAGACAGGGGCGCTCTTGCCGTTTTCTCCTGCGCTTACAGCGAATACCTTGAGAGAAAAGAGGGCGAGGAAGAATACGTAAGACGCCGCTACGAAAACACTATGCGCGAGATAAAAAGAATAGAGGGCATAGTAAAAAAACAACGCCAATGGAACCGTGAGAGGAACATTAGGACGGCCGAAAGCAAGCTAAAACAGATCGAGCGCATAAAAAAGACGCTTGTTGAGCCGAAGGGGCATGAAAAACGGCTGGATTTTTCTTTTGCGCCTGCAAAAAAAGGCAGCTTCGATGCGCTCTTATGCGAGGACGTAAGCATTTCTTACGACGGCGAACCGATACTCAGGAACGTATCGTTTGACATAACCGATAAAGAGAGAGTCTTTCTTTTGGGGCGTAACGGCTCCGGAAAAACGACGCTGCTCCGCGCCGTTATGGGGCAGATACCTTACACGGGCAGCATACGCACGGGCGCGTCGTGCGAGGTCGCGTATTATGACCAGCTCGGCGGCAACATTCGCGGCGACTCCGACGTTATAAGCGAGGTGTGGAACGACTTTCCCGCACTTTCACAGACCGAAGTAAGAAGCGCGCTTGCGGCGTTCCTTTTTTCGGGCGAGGAGGTATATAAAAGCGTTTCGGAGCTTTCGGGAGGGGAGCGCGCACGCATTGCGCTTTTAAAAGTTATGTTAAAGGGCGCAAACTTTCTCATACTTGACGAGCCGACAAACCATCTCGACATATATTCAAAGGAAGCGCTTGAGGACGCGCTGATAGATTACGGCGGCACGATGCTCGTTATATCGCACGACAGATACTTTATAAACAAGCTGTGCGACAGGATAATATATTTAAGCGGCGGCGAGGCCGGCGATTTTTCGGGCAGCTACGACGAATTTTCGGCGCACAGACGCGAAGCGCAGAAGACGGTGCTGCAGACGGAGAAAAAGTCGGACACGAAGGCGGAATTTCTCAAAAAGAAGCAGACTCAGTCGCTCATCCGTTCGCTCAATATGAAGATAAGCCGGACGGAGGAAGAGATAGCGGCGCTCGAGGACGAGCTTAAAGAGATCGAGCGGCAGCTTTCGGACGGCGAGACGGCGTCCGATTATAAAAAAATGATAGAGCTTACGAATTTGCAGGCCGAAGCGAACGGCCGCCTTTCGGAGGCGTATGAAAAATGGGAGGCTTTGAGCGAGGAGCTTGCAGCCGTGGAAGTCAATAAGCATCAGGAGGCAGAAAAATGAAAAAAGCAAAGGCAGTTTCAACTTTACTCGTTTTCGCTCTCTTAATATCGCTGTTCTGCTTTGCGGGAGCAGAGTATAAAACGAGCGAATGGGCCGATGCGGAGGTGTCGGGATTTAAAGATGCGGGGCTTATGCCCAAAGAGTTTCCCGAAGATCTTACAGTATCGGTAAATCGCGCCGAATTTGCGGCGATAGCCGTAGCGGTCTACGAAAAACAGGCGGGCGCTATATCGGCCGATACGGGCAGCCGTGTGTTTGACGACACGAACGATATAAATGTGCTCAAGGCTTATAAAATAGGCGTCGTGAACGGCGTGTCTGCAGTGCAGTTCATGCCAGAGCGCGGCATAACGCGCCAGGAGATGTGCACTATGATGTCACGGCTTGTCGACGCGCTCGGCGTAAATGCGCCGGTAACGATGCAGTATGTAATATTCGACGACGAGGATGATATATCTGATTGGGCCGATTCATCGGTACAGCTCATGTATAAGCTCGGCATAGTAAAGGGCGTAAGCGACAATGCGAAAACGGCAGTCATAGCTCCGCTTTCGGGAGCGACGAGAGAGCAGGCCATAGCAATGGTATGGCGCCTTTATACGGGATTTATAGCCCCCGGATCGGGCGGACAGACCGTCTCCCCCGTGAAAACCGGCGTTTCGCAGAGTGAGACTTCGCGCATTGCCGCGGGAGACTACACCTCGTTTTACATTGACGACAAGGGCGCACTTTACGCCTGGGGCAGAAACGACAAGTATCAGCTCGGCCTTGAGACAAGCGATCACATAACGGGGGCGCGCCGTGTGGCTACAGGCGTCTCGTCCGTGGCTGCGGCGGGGTCTCACGGCTATTATATAAGCGAAGGCAAGCTGTATGGATTCGGCGACGGCGAAACGCCGCATGTTATGCTTGAAAACGTGCGGTATGTGCTTGCGCAGAGAAACAGAACATATGCCATAACAAACTCCGCGGCGCTTTACGCTTGGGGCGAGGGCAGCCTTTATACGCTCGGCACTGGCAGCGAGGCAGACGTATACACGCCCGTGAAAATTTTAGATAACGTGGCGAAGGTGTCTGTAAGCGGAGGATTTGCCGCAGCGCTAACTTACGGAGGAGATGTATATCAGTGGGGCGATACGCGCATGGTCAGCGCGCTTTACGGCACCGATGATATAAAGAACAAGACGCCCGCGCTTATTATGAGCGGTGTGCGCGACATATCGGCGGGAACGTCGCACATTCTTATGATAACGAACAAAAACGAGCTTTACGGCTGGGGCGGCAATTTTTCGGGACAGATAGACCCCGCGCATCAGGGCGGACGCTTTGACGAGCCTAAGCTTATATCTGTGGGCGTACAGGGCGCGTGGGCCGGAAACGAGATAACGTTCTATACCGATACGGATCAGGACCTTTACGCGATGGGCAGAAACTGGGGCGGCCGCATAGGCATGAGCAAGGTGAAGGTAGACGAGACCGTAAGCGAGCCCACATATATTACTTACAAAGTAGAAAAGCTTTATATAAACGACAATTCCGTGTTTGCGATAAAATCGAACGGCGGAGTATGGTCGTGGGGACAGAATTTTAACTACCGTCTGGGACGCGACACGGAAAACGACGTGCGCGACGCAAGACAGCTCATGTCGGACACGGGAGAGCTTGCCTTCGGATTCGACCATACTTTGCTGCTTACGACGTCGGGCGAACGTCTCTATACGTGGGGACTCAACGAAGAGAATCAATGCGGCCCGACAAGCGAGACATTAAACAGATTCAATGTTCCGTCGCTTTATATATTCAAATGATACAAGACATTAACGGCCAAAAGGAGAAAACTGCCAATGATAGGCATTATTGACGTCGGAGGCGGGGAGCGAGCCATATACGGCGCAGGCGTTTTCGACAGATGCCTTGATATGGGTATCGAATTCGACTGCTATATAGGCGTTTCCGCGGGGGCTGCCAATCAGGTGTCCTTCATTTCGCGCCAAAGGGGCAGAAATTATAAATATTATACTGAATACGCGCACCGCAAGGAATATATGAGCTGGAACAATTTTGTGAGAACGCGAAATTATCTTGATCTCGATTACATATATTCCACTATGGCAAATAAGGGCGGGGAGGACGAAATAGACTTCGACGCCTTAAAGCGAGGCACGAGCGGGCGCATATTTGAGATAGTATCCACCAACGCGAATACGGGGAAGCCCGTCTATTTTTCAGTGGACGATATGGCTCAGGACGATTACGGCGTATTAAAATGCACGTGCAATCTTCCCATAGTGAACGGAGCGTACAAATATAAGGGGAAGTATTATTTCGACGGCGGGCTCTCCGATCCCATACCGATAAAGAGAGCGTTTGAGCTTGGCTGCGATAAGGTCGTCGTAATACTTACGAAGAAGCGCACGTACAGAAGAAATTACCTTCAGGACGCGCTGATGGCCTTTCTCATACCGCAAAGGCCGCTGTCGGCCGTGAGCATGGCAAAGCGCGCATACGTTTACAATACGCAGGTGAAGCTATGTGAGCAGTACGAAAGGGAAGGCCGCGTGCTCATAGTCGCGCCCGAGGATACGGAGGGCATGCTGGCCCTTACAAAGGAGAGGGCAAAGCTCGACAGGCTTTACGAGCGCGGGATGCGAGACGCCGAGGCTATTCGGGGATTTATAAAAGATGAAAAAATAATTTTAAAAACCACTTGACAAATCAAGATCACGGGCGTATGATATCCTCAATATCAGAAATTCGTTGACGAAGAGAAGTAGCTTTGTATAAGCGGTCAAGAGAGCCTGCGGCGGTGGGATGCGGGTACGTGGAGCTAAGTGAATGGACTTCCGAAGAAGCAAAGGCGAAATTTTTTAAAGTAGCCTGCGCCGCGCGCCTCGCGTTACAGGGGCAGGATATCACCGGCTTGTCCGCGTATCTGTTAGAGGAGCCTTTTTAGGCTTGAAATTGGGTGGCACCACGACCACATCGTCCCAATGAATGGGATGATGTGGTTTTTTGTTTTTGCATATATTAAATAATTTATTCATAGAAAGGAGACATGAAAAATGTCGGAAAAAACTATCCCTTATAAGATCTATCTTGAAGAATCGGAGATGCCGACTTCGTGGTACAATATGCGCGCCGATATGAAAAATAAGCCCGCGCCGCTTTTAAACCCCGGAACATTAAAGCCGCTTACCGCAGAGGAAATGAGCGGTATATTCTGTGAGGAGCTCGTGGCTCAGGAGCTTGACGATACGACGCCGTATATAAAGATCCCCGAAGAGATCAGAAACTTCTATAAGATGTACCGCCCCTCGCCGCTGGTGCGCGCTTACTGCCTTGAAGAAAAGCTCGGCACGCCCGCGAAGATATACTATAAGTTCGAGGGCAACAACACGAGCGGCAGCCATAAGCTCAACTCTGCGATAGCTCAGGCTTACTACGCTAAAAAGCAGGGCTTAAAAGGCGTGACGACCGAGACGGGCGCAGGTCAATGGGGCACGGCTCTCTCTATGGCGTGCGCATATTTTGACCTTGACTGCAAGGTGTTTATGGTAAAGGTATCCTACGAGCAGAAGCCGTTCAGACGCGAGGTAATGCGTACCTACGGCGCAAGCGTAACGCCGTCCCCGTCGGAGACGACCGAGGTCGGGAAAAAGATACTTGCCGAGCATCCCGGCACGACCGGAAGCCTTGGCTGCGCCATATCCGAGGCCGTTGAGGTCGCAGTAAAGAACCCCGGCTACCGCTACGTTCTCGGCAGCGTACTCAATCAGGTGCTCCTCCATCAGTCCGTTATAGGCCTTGAGACGAAGGCGGCGCTTGACAAATACGACATAAAGCCCGATATAATAATAGGCTGTGCCGGCGGCGGCTCAAACTTAGGCGGCCTTATCGCTCCGTTCATGGGAGAGAAGCTCCGCGGCGAGGCCGATTACCGCATCATAGCGGTCGAGCCCGCGTCCTGCCCCAGCTTCACGCGCGGCACGTTCGCTTACGACTTCTGCGATACCGGCATGATCTGCCCGCTCGCAAAGATGTACACGCTCGGTTCGAGCTTTATCCCGTCGGCTAACCATGCGGGCGGCCTGAGATTCCACGGCATGAGCACGACTTTAAGCCAGCTTTATCACGACGGCTATATGGAGGCTGTTTCGGTTGAGCAGACGTCCGTATTCGAAGCGGCGGAAAAGTTCGCGCGCATCGAGGGCATACTCCCTGCTCCGGAGAGCAGCCACGCTATAAAGGCGGCTATGGACGAGGCTTTAAGATGCAAGGAAACGGGCGAGGAAAAGACCATCGTGTTCGGTCTTACCGGCACGGGCTACTTCGATCTCGTTGCATATCAGAAGTTCAACGACGGCGAAATGGGCGACTATATCCCCACCGACGAGGAGATCGCGGCCGCAGTTGCAAAGCTGCCGAAGGTAGAATAAGACAAAAAGCAAAATTTGTCGATTGACTTTAATGAGAACTGAAATAAAATAGATACAGAACTAAAAATAGGAAAGACGATGACAAGGTGAGCATAAACGCTCTGAAAACAGACTTTTTTACGTCTGACCTTTGAGTTTCGGGCAGCCCAAAGTGCGGCCCGCTGCGCTGACGCAGCTTGACGCGGCGTCGCGCCAAAGGCAGGCGGTCATCGAAATGCGTCAAAAAAGCTTTCGCCTCCTTTGGGCGAAAGCTTTTTTATCGAAATATGAGGAGGTGTTTTATGAGTCATTTCAGATATGACAAAAACGGAATGATCTATATGACGGTAGGCGAATACTTGGCAGAGGTGGCAAGGCAGTATCCCGATCATCCGGCCGTAAAATATACCGACCGCGATTACGACAGAACGTATAAGCAGTTCAACGAGGACTGCGACAGGATAGCTAAGGCGCTTTTGGCGATAGGCATAAAAAAGGGCGACCACGTTGCGATATGGGCCACGAACTACCCCGAATGGCTGCTTACGCTCTTTTCGACGGCGAAGATAGGCGCGGTGCTCGTCACTGTGAATACGGCGTACAAGGTCTTTGAGGCCGAGTATCTTTTGAGGCAGTCCGACACGAAGGCGCTCGTTATGATAGACGGCTACAAGGATTCAAACTATGTTGAGATAATAAACGAGATCTGTCCGGAGCTTGCCTCATCGAAGCCGGGAGAGCTTAAAAGCCGCCGTCTGCCGTATCTTAGGCACGTTATATACGTGGGAGACGAAACGCCCGCCGGTATGTATAACTTCAAAGACTTGAGCGCAATGGCGAAAAAAATATCGAACGCGGAGCTTCGCGCCGCAAAGGCCGCGCTGTCGCCGCACGATGTGACGAATATGCAGTACACCTCCGGTACGACGGGATTTCCGAAGGGCGTAATGCTTACGCATTACAATATTTTAAACAACGGCCGCTCCATAGGCGACGCGATGAGGTTTACGATGAACGACAAACTCTGCATCTGCGTACCGTTCTTTCACTGCTTCGGCCTCGTGCTTGCGGTCATGGCGTCGATAACTCACGCGACCTCGATGGTGCCGGTCGATTATTACCGCCCGAAGAAGGTAATGGACGCGATAGAAAGCGAGAACTGCACCGCCGTTCACGGCGTACCCACTATGTTCATCGGTATGCTTGAGCATCCCGACTTTGATAAATACACGTTCAAATATATGCGTACGGGTATAATGGCCGGCTCCGTATGCCCCCCAAAGGTAATGAGGGACGTCGTTGAGAAGATGCATATGCGCCATATAACGAGCGTGTACGGCCAGACAGAGTCGTCGCCCGGCTGTACTCAAACGACGGTAGACGATCCAATAGAGCTTAGAGTGACGACTGTGGGCAAAAGATACGACAACGTCGAGACGAAGATAGTCGATCCCGAGACGGGCAGAGAGCTTGGCCCCGGCGAGGTAGGAGAGTTTTTGACGAGAGGCTATCACGTTATGAAGGGCTACTACAAAATGCCGGAGGCCACGGCGCAGGCGATAGACAAGGACGGCTGGCTCCACACGGGAGACCTTGCAACGGTCGATGAAAACGGCTATTATAGGATCACGGGACGCCTGCGAGATATGATAATACGCGGAGGCGAGAACATATATCCGAAGGAGATAGAGGACTTTCTCTATACAAATCCCAAAATAAGCGACGTTCAGGTCGTGGGAGTGCCGTCTGAGCAGTACGGCGAGGAGATATGCGCCTGCATAATCTTAAAGCAGGACGAAACGCTTACCGAGGACGAGGTCAAGGATTTCGTAAAGCGTTCGATGGCGAAGCATAAAACGCCGAGCCATGTGCTGTTCATGGATGATTTTCCGATGACTGCAAGCGGCAAGATACAAAAATTCAAGCTGCGCGATTGGGCGGCGGAGCAGCTCGGTCTTGCGGGAAGCGCCGATGATCATACGGCATAGAGGAAAGGAGATAATTAGCGTGAAAATATCGTTTTCAACACTCGGCTGTCCGGGCTGGTCGTTCGACGAGATTTATGCAACAGCGAAGGATCTCGGCATGGACGGCATTGAGATACGCGGCATAAAGCGTGAGATGTACGCGCCGAAGGCTATACCATTCAAGCCGAAAAATATTGAGGAAACGCTTGAAAAGCTGAAAAGATCGCATATAAGCATAGCCATGCTTACAAGCGAGGCGGAGTTGGGGCTTAAAAAGAAAGCTTATGCGTCTGTGAAAGAGGCGAAGGCATATATAGATTTTGCCGAGCGCGTGGGTTGTGAATATGTGCGCGTTCTGTGCGAAAATGCGATATTCCCATCGGGCGAGTTGGACCGGGAGCTTCTAATACGTCAGTACCGCGAGGTGTTGGATTACGCGCGCGGCAAGAACGTGTATCCGCTCATGGAGACGAACGGTCCGCTTGCGGATTCAAGGGTAATGCGCGATTTTATAAATGAAATCGACCGCGATAACGCCTTTGTCTTGTGGGACATACATCATCCGTTCCGCGTTTTTTCGGAAAACGCGGCCTATACGGCAGAGAATCTGCGCGGCCTCGTGAAATACGTTCATGTGAAGGATTCGGCAATAGAGAACGGCGAGGTAAAATACCGCATGATGGGCTACGGCGACGTGCCGATACTCGACTGCCTGCGAATTCTGAACAACGCAGGCTACGATTCGTATATTTCGTTCGAGTGGCTCAAGCGCTGGCAGCCGGACTTAAGCGAGCCGGGCATAGTGTTTGCGCATTTTATGAATTATATGACGTATCTGATGCGCCAGCTTTGAAGAAAACCGCCTCGGGGCGGTTTTCTTCTATATTATATTACAGAAACGCACAGCCAAGGCGGGCGGTTCTTTTACAAAAGCGCCGCTTTTGAAACGTTGTTCTTGCTTGCAAATCAAGAAAAGCTAAAATAACCCCTCATCCGTCACCTGCGGTGACACCTTCCCCCCAGGGGGAAGGCATGGAAAAGGGAAAAGCAAGAAAAAGGATAATTGAAAAGGGAATATTAGAACCTTGGTTCTAAAAAAACGGCTTTTTTGAGGCGAAAAACGCTTTAAAAACACATTTTTTTAAAAATTTTTAAAAAAATTTTAAAAAAATGCGCACACAAATCTCTTACAACATATTATGTCTACCTACTTGTTGACATAATATATATGCGAAAAATAAGTTTTTTTACAGCGGCAAAGCGTTATATTTTGAATATTACAGTATTGTTACACTTCGCAAACTTCTCTTGACTTAAAAAAATCCGATAATTATAATACTAATATGCAAAGTGTCTCTGACTTTGCATATAAAAAATATTTTTTATAGGAGGAAAGACATATGAGAAATGTCAAAAGAGCATTGTCTCTCGTGTTAGTGCTTGCTTTAGCATTGACTATGTGTGTTGTAGGCGCCGGCGCTGCAAAGTATACCGACGTTCCCGCAACTTACGCATATTCGTCTGAAGTACAGTTCCTCTCCGACATCGAAGTTATCACCGGTTATCCGGACGGTACCTTCAAGCCGGAGAACACGATCACCAGAGGCGAGGCTGCAGCGGTTATCTTCAGAACCTTAGCAGGTAAAGAATCCGCAGCACAGAACTACCAGGGCAGCACCCAGTTCTCCGACGTATCGGCAGAGCATTGGGCATGCGGTTACGTTAATTTCTGCACCGAGATGGGCATAATTAACGGTTATCCGGACGGTACCTTTAAGCCCGATCAGACCGTTACCTACGCTGAGTATGTAACGATGCTTGCAAGAGCACTTGGTCTTGACATCGGCAAGGACCTCAGCTATCCCTACGGCTACATCGCAGAAGCAACTGTTGAAGGCATCAACTACGGCGTAGACCTCGGCGCAAACGATCCCGCTCCGAGAGGCTCCGTTGCAAAGCTGACCTACAACGCTATCTTCGACGCAACCTACAAGAGAATAGCTAACAACATCTACACCACGAAGAAGCCCACCATCGCTGAGAACGTATTAAAGCTCCAGACCATGGAAGGTATAATCTCCTCTATCGAGAGCTATGACTGGACTGGCAGCGGCACTGCAGGCGACGGCAAGATCAGACTTGACTATGCAGACGACCTTAGCAATGACTGGACCAACTACAACGGCAATTACGGCGACACTTGGGTAGGCGACTACTCTCTTGACAACTCTTACCTCGGTAAGGAAGTTAAGATCTGGTTCAAGGAAGATCCGGTAACGGCTTCCGGCCAGAAGATCTACGCTGTAATCGAGAAGCAGAACACCAGCGCAACTCTTCCCCATATCGTTATCAGAGGTCTTATCGGCGACGACCAGACCAAGCACCAGATAACCTACGCTCTTAACGACGTAGACTACAAGGCAAAGCTTGACGATCAGGTTATCCTCGTTGAGAACAACGAAGCTTGGGGCAACCTCGACTTCAGAAGCACCGCAACGGCAGCCGTTATAGCACAGAGCGAGGCTGACCTTGCAACGTATGTAGGTATTCGTGCATGGCTCCCCGTAAGCTGGACCTTCATCGATACCGACAACAACGGCAAATATGATATCATCCACAGAATGGTATACGGCTTTGACAAAGTTTCCAGCATCAACAGCGACGTTATCACTCTTGAAAACTTCGGTTCCGTTGATCGTTCGGATAACGGCAAGGTATACGCTTGGAACGATGGTCTTGAGGATGTAGGCGAAGACGATTGGGTAATCTACTACTCCGACGGCGCTGTATCCAAGGGCGCAGCTTCCTCTGTTGCAACCTACCTGGCAATGGCAGCAGGTCCGCAGTTTGACGAAGCAGGTCTCTATGGCGATACCGATTACGCAACCTTCCAGAAGATGGACTTTGCAACTCTCGAAGTTGAAAAGATCTCCGACCATGACAGATATGTATTCGACGGCACTACCTTCAGAACTTGGTCTGCAAACGGTTCCTACTACAAGGATCTCGTTTCCGGTACGACCATCAACGCTGAAATAGGCGACGAGTTCGATCTGTGGTACACGAAGCAGTTCGGCGGCATCATCGCATCCGCAGAATCCGCTGACATGTCCACCGGCAACTTCATCGTTCTCTATGGTATCGAGTCTTCCGTTCCGGATCGTCCGAACGCAAACTTCACCGTTTACGGCTTCGACGAGAAGGGCAACGACGTTGACTTCGTAATCAAGGGCAACAAGACGAAGGGCTTAAAGGAATACTTTGCAGGCGATGGCGAGACCAGAACCGCTAACAATGTTCCGCTTAACTACGCTAACCTGACCGCATCGCTGGCAGCAGCTACCGCAGCAAGCGGCACGCCGTATGCACTTTGCGAGTACAAGATGAACAGCGCAAACCAGATCACCGAGCTCAATGTTTACGGTAACATCAGTGAGACCGTTAACACTTCCGGCGATTACAAGACCTACTTCAATACGAAGACTCAGGTATTCAACAAGAAGTACAACATCCAGGACAACGCTCTCGTATTTGCAATCAACGGTACTACTCCGTCGAATGCAACCGTTAGAGTTCTCACCGGCAGCTTCCCGAAGGTTAGCGGCACCAGCGCTGACGTAGTAGGCTACAAGCTGAAGGATGGCGAAGACGTTAAGGCACTCGTAACCGTTATCACCACGGGTCACTTCTCGTCCTCCGACACTGAGGATATCATCGGTTACCTCAGAAGCGTTGACAGATTCAGCGATCACTATGAGTACACTATCGCTTACGGCAATGACGCTGCAACGGTTCTTTCCAGCCGTGTAGGTGACATCGACACCATCGTAGCAGACGACGATCTCTTCACGACCGACGACTGGACGACTCAGATGGGCCGCAAGGCAGGCATGATCATGTTCGACGTAACCGCTTCCGGCAACATCGAGAACATGAGAGCTCTTACCACCGCAGCTATGACGACGACCGAGACCAACGCTGACAGCGAGTACCTCGCTGCATACGTTGTAGAGAAGGTTGACAGCGCTAAGAAGACTGTAACCCTCCGTCCGATCACCAACGCTAACGTAAACGCTTCCGCTAAGCCGATCAGCGGTGCAGACCTCTGGAGTGCAGGCGAAGTTGCAGGCATATTCGCAGAATATGATGCAGGCGTAGGCGAAGTATTCTCGCTCGCAAGCGGCGCAAACGTATTCGTAATCAACCCGAACACGACTAACCAGGCTGGTACTACGCTTGGCAGCCTCGGCGACCTCCAGAAGGCAACGACCGATGCAGCTGGCAACATCACCAGAGGTATGGTTGTAACGCTCGCTTACAATGGCGACGACGATGAGATCATCGCAATCTTCGCTAACAAGGAAGTTGTTAAGTAATAAAAGCTTATAAGGCTTAAACGCTTAATATAACCTTAAACAAAAAGACCGCTCGAAAGGGCGGTCTTTTTGCGTCAGGCGGATCTATGATAACCGATGATCGGCTAAAGATTTGTTAAGTTGAAACGGACGCTGTGCCCCGAAGGTATAATAACCGCCTTTGCATATACAGTACAGACCTCGGGACGCTTTCACGCTCAAATAAAAAAGGCGCAGTATCTACTGCGCCTTTTTTGCATTTGATCAAGTCTTAAATTATTTTGCCGGCCATTCGGGAACGAGGTAGCTCTCGCAGTCAGCGATGATCTCGGACATTCTCTGAACGAATCTGGAAGCCGGAACGCCGTCCATTACACAGTGGTCTGCGCTGGTGGAGATGTAGCACATATCTCTCGGAACGATGTTCATATCCTTGTCGTACATCGGCATCTTTATGATCTTACCAACGCCTATGATCATAGCCTCAGGCATATTGATTATCGGGGATGCGCCGTCCATGCCGAACATACCCATGCTGGATACCGTGATGGTGCCGCCCTGGAACCAGCTGAAGTCCATCTTGTTGTTTCTGATCCTCTCTACCATTTCCTTCATCTTTTCGGAGATCTCGAAAATGCTGAGATCCTGGCAGTTCTTGATGTTCGGAACAACGAGGCCGCCGGAAGGAGTAGCAACTGCGAAACCTACGTTTACGGACTCGTAAACTTCGATCTGCTCTGCTTCAACGTTGTAGGAAGCGTTTACGATCGGAACGTCCTGGATAGCGATAGCAACAACCTTGAGAAGTATCTCGGTGTAGCTGATCTTGTAGCCCTTTTCCTTGAACTTCTTCTTTAATTCAACCATACCGGTAACGTCCATGTGTACGAAACCGCTCATGTGAGGAGCCTTCAGCTTGGAAGCCTTCATGTTGTCGGCGATAAGCTTACGCATACCTCTCTTCATCTGTATGGTTTCTTTTATTACTTTTCCGTCTTTCGTTACCATTTTTTCTTCTGCCATGATTCAAATCCTCCGTTTAATTATTTTGTTTAAAGTAGACAAAGATACCTTAATATATATCAATATAATTTTCTCATATTATATTCTAATATCCAATCAGCTTTTTTTATTATATTTTATGAAATATTCTACTACTTTTTGACTAAAAGACCTTAAAACGCGCGTGAGCGCGGTTCTTGAAGCCACAATTTTTCTTCGCAAACATATGCGTTGATACAGCTTTTTTCTTAATGCCTGAGGATTATTCTCATATAATATGCGGCCTCAGCGCAGGCTCTTACTATATATATAATACTTTTTTCTTATCAAGTATTGAAAAACGCTTGCACTTTTGATATAATATTTCATATATTGCAACAATTCATATCGGAGTGTGCGAATTATGATACTGAATAACAAGGATTATCAAAAAATGATGGACTTTTTATACGAGCTGAGAGAGCCGCATAATGATTTTCCGCACCATATGCTTTTGATGCTTTCAAAATACTTTGGATACAATTATCTTACCTTTTTTCCTTCGTTCACTAAGATCTCGCTTATGCCCCCCGACGTTGACAAAAAATATTTCACAAGTTTTATTGCGCTCAATATAGACAGCCGTATTTTAAAGCTTTACAGCGATTACTATTACAGGACCGATATTTTTCAGCCGATCAACCTGCCGAAAAAGCTTTTGAACAAGCCTGTGCTCACGATCCGCGATATAATGCCGGTAGAAAAATTTCAGACGACCGAATATTTTCAGCTTATGAAGCAAATAAACGCCAATTATCAGGCAACGATGTATTTCGTGACGGGTAATGTAAAGCTGGGCGCTATCGGCATATTCCGCGACAAAGAGGAGGGCGATTTCACAAAGAAGGAAGTAAAGATCCTTGAAACGCTCTGCCCGCTTATAACTCAGAGCTATAAGATCGCGCTCGATATCTCTTCAATATCATATAAGCACGGCATACTGAAAAATTCTTATGAGCGGCTCCCCATAGGCATGCTCATATTGGACTCAAAGCTCTCAGTGCTCGAATGCAACAGCGTGGCGTTCGATTATTGTCAGGAGATAGTTGAAAACAAGCTGGGAAGCGACCCGATAGATAAGTTCGATAATATAGTTTCATCTGACGCAGCCTCTAAAAACGTGCAGCGCGTAATATCCCATCTTGGCAACAGTATACTGATGAACAATTCGCAAAATCAGGATTTCAAGATATACATAGACAGCACGGAATACAGCTTTAAGATGAATTCGTTTTTGATCTCGATGAATTCGAATAATATAGAGACGGTGCACTCCATTTATATCGTAAAGCAGGTCGTTCATACGAGCGACTTCCCGAACGAGATATCGCGCAAATTTGACTTAACGAAGCGCGAGCTTGAAATAATCAACCTTATCGACAAGGGATACTCCAACAAAGACATTTCAAATCAGCTGTTTATTTCAAGCCATACGGTAAAGACACATATAATGAATATTTTTAAAAAAGCGGACGTTACGAGCAGAACGTCGCTAATGCATAAGCTGAAGGATTCGACAAATTAACGCGAAGCACGAAAGCGGGAAGGCTCCGGCGGCGACGTGAACGTATCGGACGTAGTGACAAACATAGGTTGGCATACGTTCTACGGTTGCGAAAGCCTCCCCATCCATGCGCCTGCGGGCTCCTATGCGGAAGAATACGAGAAGAAGAACAACATCACCTTCGAGGCGATAACGTAGAGCAATAAAATGTTTAGCCCCCCCGCACAAACAAAGACCGAGAGGATCGCTCCTTTCGGTCTTTTTAACTCCGCTAATTTTTAAGGCTCTGAGGCGGCGCGGGGACATTGATAAATTGCTCTGTGTGTGATAATATATACATATATAAGTTTGGTGGTGAATGCAAATGCCCGAGTTAAGCCGATTTGCCGGTATGGTCATTTATATGCTGTTTTACGACGTAGGGCAGCATAATAAACCGCACGTACACGTTTATTACGGCGAATATGAGGCAGTAATAGCTATAGACGGCGAGCTGCTTGCAGGGTGCTCCCGAGGAAACAGCTTCGAATTGTGACTGGATGGCTTGCCTTTCATGAAGAAGAGGCGTACAAAGCATGGAATCATGCGGTAAGAGGCGAACATTTTGATAAAATTTCGCCGTTGAATTGAGGTGACTGTATGTATATCAAAAATGACATATGCTATGCGGGAGAGCTTTGCGAAGGTATAAAGGTGACCGAGGCAAAGCCGATGAGGGGCAAAATGATGCTTGTGACCTTTTCGACGGGCGAACGCAGAATTTTCGATACAACGCTTTTGACGGGTCCGGCCTTTGAGCCTCTTTCGGACGAAAAGATATTTTCCTCGCCCACGCTTTTTCACGGCGTTATTACCTGGAACAACGGCGAAATAGACGTCGCACCCGAGGCTGTGTATAAGTTGAGCTTCGCTTATACGGACAAAACCGCCCTTGTTTAGCCCCCCACACAAACAAAGACCGAGAGGATCGCTCCTTTCGGTCTTTTTAAATTCCCTAATTCTTCAGACTTTGAAGCGGCGCGGGTATCCTGCCGCCGCGACGAACAAAAGCTTCTGACGAATACGGGCTTACCGCCATGCAGGGGCCGCTGCCCAAGAGCCCGCCGAATTCAACGCTGTCGCCGACCTTTTTGCCGTAGGCGGGTATAATTCTCACGGCGGTCGTCTTTGTATTGACTACGCCTATCGCTATCTCATCGGCTATAATACCCGAGATCGTCGACGCGGGCGTATCGCCGGGCACCACTATCATATCAAGGCCGACGGAGCATACCGCCGTCATAGCCTCCAGCTTCTCAATAGAGAGCGCGCCGCGGCTCACCGCGTCTATCATGCCCGCGTCCTCGCTTACGGGGATGAACGCGCCCGAAAGGCCGCCGACGTGCGACGAAGCCATGGTGCCGCCCTTCTTGACGGCGTCGTTAAGAAGCGCCAAAGCCGCCGTAGTGCCGTGCGCGCCCGTGACTTCAAGCCCCATACTCTCTAAAATATGCGCGACGGAGTCGCCTATCGCCGGAGTGGGGGCAAGAGACAGATCGACGATACCGAACGGTACGCCGAGCATTTTCGACGCCTCTTGCGCCACGAGCTGGCCCATGCGCGTTATTTTGAAGGCAGTCCGCTTGATCGTATTTGAAAGCTCGGAAAAATCGCAGTCGCCCGCGCGTTTTATCGCCTTCTGTACAACGCCCGGCCCCGAAACGCCGACGTTTATCACGCATTCGCCCTCGCCGATACCGTGGAACGCGCCTGCCATGAACGGGTTGTCCTCCGGCACGTTTGAGAAAACGACGAGCTTCGCACAGCCGAGCGAGCCCTCGTCTTTGGTTCTGTATGCGAGGTCCTTTATTATATCGCCCATCTGGAGCACGGCGTCCATATTTATGCCGGCCTTAGTCGTCGCCACGTTTACAAAAGAGCATACGCGCTTCGTTTCGGAAAGCGCGGCGGGTATGGATTCTATGAGGCGTTCGTCGCCCTTTGTATAGCCCTTGTGAACGAGCGCACCGTAGCCGCCGATGAAGTTTACGCCCGTTGTTTCAGCCGCTCGGTCAAGCGCGAGCGCAAGCTTTTCGTATTCCTTTGAGCGGCAGCTTTCGGCCACTATGGATATCGGCGTTACCGATATACGTTTGTTCACTATCGGAATGCCATACTTTTTTTCAATATATTCGCCCGTTGAAACAAGATCGCGGGCGTAAGTAGTTATCTTGTCGTAAACTTTGTCGCAGACGCGGTCTATATCCTCGTGTGCGCAGTCGCGAAGCGATATGCCCATAGTTATGGTGCGTATATCAAGGTGCTCCTGCTGTATCATGCGGATAGTCTGCATAATATCGTAAACCTGCATGGTGTCACCTCAAATTCTGTGCATGGATTTAAAGATGTCCGAATGCTGCGTATGTATTTCAACGCCTATTTCTTTTCCCAGTTCGTCGAGCTCCTCGACGAGCTTTATAAAATCGACTTTTGACGTGCTTATATCGACGACCATGACCATGGTGAAAAGCTCCTGCATTATCGTTTGCGAGATATCGAGTATATTTACGTCGTGCTCGTATAAGATTTTGCTCACGCGGTAGATTATGCCGCGCGCGTCGTTTCCTATAACGCTTATTACTGCGTTCATTTTTCTGCCTCCTGTGATATATGATGCTACATTATATAATAATTCCATGAAAAATGCAAACCGTTGCGATTTAATAAAAATTTATTGTAAAACGATAAAAAGTTATTGACATTATTAAAAAACAAGTATATACTTGCACATGTGGACAAAACAATTCATGTTTGGAGGCAGTTATGGGACAGAGGACGCTTTCGGTGCTGTTAAAAGTGATAATATGCCTTATCGGCGTGTGCGGCCTTGTCATATATCTGGCGGTCATACCAATGTACGGGAACATGCTGGTGGATAAGTACCCCGAATATGCGGGCGCCTACCAGCCATGGATAATATTTATCTGGCTCACGGCGATACCGTGCTATATAGATATGTTCCTTGTATGGAGGATCGCCGACAACATAGGGCGCGACAAGTCTTTTTCGAGAAAAAACGCCGCGTATCTTAAATGGATATCTTTTATAACGGCGGCGGATTCGCTTGTGTTTTTTGCGGTAAATATAATATTCGTAATGGCGGGCATAAGTCACCCGGGGGTGGCGCTGGCTTCGCTTATCGTGGTGTTCTTCGGCGTGGCAGTCTGCGTGATAAGCGCCGCGCTGTCGCATCTTGTTATGAAGGCCGCGCTTTTGCAGGAAGAAAACGAGCTTACGATATAGGGAGAGTGCAATGGAAGAAGATATCATTTTCAATATAGACGTAATGCTTGCAAAACGAAAAATGAGCGTGACGGAGCTTTCGCAGAAGGTGGGCATAACGATAGCCAATATTTCCATACTGAAAAACGGGAAGGCGAAGGCAATAAAGGTGTCTACGCTTGCCAAGCTATGCGAGGCGCTCGATTGTCAGCCCGGGGACCTTTTGGAATACAGAAAGAAGGATACAAATGAATAATAAAGCTTTGACATGTGCGCTTTTGGCCGTGATATGCGCGGCCGCGTTTCTTTTGAACGGATGCACCGCGAAGAACACGCTTCAGTCGTTTGCTGACGAAGCGGGAGTACAGCTTTCAAACGGCAATATTTCACAGGAGGACACCCACGGCGGATTTCACGGCGACGGCACGCTTTTGGCCGTGATACGCTTCGACGAGCCGCAAAGCGGCATAGCGGAAAACGAAAAATGGAAGTCCCTGCCGCTTTCCGATACTCTAAAAACGGCGCTCTACGGCTTTTCGGACGGCAGCGGTCAATATATGATAATGCCGCTTATAGACTTTGAAAGCGCGGGTATTACACAAACGGTACCGCATGTTGAAAACGGATATTATTATTTTGAGGACCGTCATTCAAAGAGTACAAACGCATCCGACGATACGGATCTGCTTGCGCGTTCGTCATATAATTTTACTCTGGCATTGTACGACAGTGATACCGATACGATGTATGTGATAATCGAAGATACCTGATCTATGTTAGATATTACAGGCGGCTTTGGCTTACATAATGCACGGGCAAAATGATTTTACATCTGATGCAAAGTGATTTATAATATTGTCAGCATATATTATTTCGGAGGGAAACGAATGTATCTTATAGATTACCATACACATTCGCACAACAGCTTTGACGGATATATCTCGGTCGATAAAATAGTGAGCCGCGCCGTTGAGCGCGGTATAAAGGAGCTTGCCGTTACGGATCATTACGAATGCTCCGACCTTAGAACGCCCATGGCATATGATTTTGAAAAAAGCGAAGGCGAGATAATCGAAGCGAGGAAAAAATACGGCGACAAGATAAAGATCTTATACGGCGTTGAATTGGGACAGATGCATTTTGAACCTGAGCTTTGCAAGCTTTTCTCTGCGCGTACAAATCTCGACTTTATAATAGGCTCGGTGCATAATCTGAAAAACGATCTTGATCTTTATTTCGTGGAATATGATGAAAAAAACAGCAAAAGCCTTTTTGAAGAATATTTAAAGGAGCTTCACACGCTTGCGGCTGTTTCGGATTATGACGTGCTGGGACATATAACATATCCTCTTCGCTATATAAAGCGCGACGGATATACGATAGATATAAACGCCTATTCTGAAGAGATAGACGCGATACTTAAAACAGTAATTGAGAGAGGCCGCGGAATAGAGGTAAACACATCGGGACTCAATAACGTTCTGGGAGATACGATGCCTCCGTTCGATATAATAAAGCGCTACCGCGAGCTTGGCGGAGAGATAATAACGACCGGCAGCGACGCGCATAAAAGAGCGCATGTGGGGTCAGGTATAGACGACGCCGCAAGAATGATACTTGAAGCCGGATTTGAGTATGTTACTGTATTTGAACAAAGAAAGCCCTCTTTTGTAAAAATAGAGGAATAGTATTTACAAATAAGTGCGTAAAATGTAAAATAAAAAGATAGTATTTATTAAAAACCCAAACGCGGCCGGCGGCGAGCGTTATACGGGTAAAATATATACCGCCGGAGACAGGGAGTAAGATCATGGAACGAATTTTAAAGATTTTGGAAGAAGACGGCCGCATGACCGATAAGGAGATAGCGACAATGCTTTCTTTAAACGAGAGCGAGGTCGCGCGAGCCCGTGAGGAATACGAGAAAACGGGCGTGATCGTAGGTTATAAGGCGTGCATCGACTGGGATAAAACAAAAAACGAGTCTACCGTCGCCATGATCGAGCTTAAAGTTACGCCGCAGTACGGCGAGGGATTTGATAAAATAGCAAAGCGCATATACGCTTATCCCGAAGTGGAGAGCGTTTACCTTATGTCGGGTTCGTTTGACATTATGGTGCTTATACGCGGCAGGACCATGAAGGAAGTGGCGATGTTCGTTTCAACGAAGCTTGCCCCGATGGAAGCCGTCGTGAGCACTTCGACGAGCTTCGTATTAAAGAAGTATAAAGAGAACGGTGTGATTTTCGGCAGAGAATCCGACGATGAAAGAGAGGTAATAGGTTTATGATGGATTATGACAGACTTTTGTCGCAAAAGGTAAAGCAGATAAAGCCTTCTGGCATACGCAAGTTTTTCGACATAGTTGCCGTTATGAAGGACGCGATATCTCTCGGCGTTGGCGAGCCCGACTTCGTAACGCCGTGGCACATAAGAGACGCGGGCATACAGTCGCTTCAGGACGGCAAAACGTATTATACGTCGAACTGGGGACTCTTGGAGCTTCGCACCGAGGCTGCGGCATATTTAAGCCGCAGATACGGCCTTACTTATAAGCCCGAAAGCGAGGTGCTCGTTACCGTAGGAGGAAGCGAGGGCATCGACAATACGATACGCGCGCTCGTTGAGCCGGGCGACGAGGTGCTCATTCCGGAGCCGTCGTTTGTGTGCTATCAGCCCTGCGTGCTTTTGATGGGCGGCGTTCCCGTGCCGATAGAGACGAAGGCAGAGGACGAGTTCAAGCTGACGGCAAGCCAGCTTAAAGAGAAGATAACTTCCAAGACGAAGCTTCTCATACTGCCGTTTCCGAACAATCCGACGGGCGGCATAATGGAAAAGAAGGACCTTGAGGAGATAGCCGAGGTGTTGAGAGGCACCGACATACTGGTACTTTCCGACGAGATATACGCCGAGCTTACTTACGGCATGAAGCATACGTCCATTGCTTCGATAGACGGCATGTGGGAACGTACGGTAGTTATAAACGGCCTTTCAAAATCTCACGCCATGACAGGCTGGAGAATAGGCTTCGTATGCGGCCCCGCGCCGATACTTGAGCAGGTGACGAAGATACACCAGTACGCGATAATGAGCGCGCCGACCGTAAGCCAGTATGCCGCAGTACAGGCGCTAAAGGAAGGCGACAAGGATATAGAGTACATGTGCGGACAGTACAATATGAGAAGAAAGCTCATGCATGAGCGCTTCAATAAGATGGGTCTTAAATGCTTTGAACCCAGAGGTGCGTTTTACGTATTTCCTTCGATAAAATCTACGGGACTTTCAAGCGAAGAATTTGCCGAGCGACTTCTCAGAGAAGAAAAGGTGGCCGTCGTGCCGGGCAATGCGTTCGGAGAGAGCGGAGAGGGCCATATAAGATGCTGCTATGCTTATTCCGTTGAGCATATTAAGGAGTCGCTTGATCGCATAGAACACTTTTTAGGGAAACTTTAAAAAGCCGGAGGAACTATGGAACGTATAGTAATTGACGCCAAGGCCAAGCTTAATCTGTCGCTTGATGTTTTAAGACGGCGCGAAGACAATTACCATGATATGCTTATGGTGATGCAGGATGTTGATCTGTATGATACGATAAGCGTGGAAAAAACCGATACAGGAAAAATAAAGCTTTCGACGTCTATCGAGTTTTTGCCTACGGACGAGAGAAATCTTGCCGTGCGCGCGGCCGTCGCCTTTTATAAGTTCTCAGGTATCGAGCCTCAGGGCGTTGATATAAAGATACATAAGCGAATACCGGTCGCGGCAGGCCTGGCCGGAGGTTCGACCGACGCCGCAGGCGTATTAAAGGCACTGAATGCGCTGTATGAAACGAATATATCAAAAGAAGAGCTTTGCCGAATAGGAAAAACGCTTGGAGCCGATGTTCCGTATTGCATCGTGGGCGGCACGGCGCTTGCAGAGGGCATAGGCGAGATATTGACTCCGCTTCCCGAATTGCCGGACTGTACGTTTATTATAGCGCATCCTGACGTGGCCGTATCGACGAAATTCGTTTTCGGAAAGCTTGATCTAAGCCGCGTGAAATACCGACCCGATACAGCCGGAATGAAGGAAGCGCTTAAAAAAGGCGATTTGGGCGGCGTGGCAAGGCGCATGCTTAACGTATTTGAGCCTATTACCTCGTCAAATCACAAGATAATAAGAGAATTGGAAAGCATAATGCTCGACTGCGGAGCGATGGGCGCAGCTATGAGCGGAAGCGGTCCATCCGTTTTTTCGATATTCGACAATGAAAAGAAAGCCGAAGAGTGCGCCGCCGAACTTAAAAAGCTTGTAAACGACGTATTCATAGTACCTCACAAGAAAAAACGACCGTAAATTGAATATTTTTTTAAAAGCGTGTCCAAAATAGCCGTGGGCGCGCTTTTTTTATTTTTCAACATACGGAGGTCACTATGAAAAACAGATCAAAGTTAAATAAAAGGCTGATACTCCCGGCGCTTATTATAGGTCTTGCTGCCGCGGCGGCGTTCGATGCATTTGCGCTTTCATGCGATCTTTCTTCGGTTGCCGATACTGTCCTACGGCTTCATGTCGTTGCCGAAAGCGACAGAGAAGACGACCAGTTTGTAAAGCTTAAGGTGCGCGATACGATATTGACCGAGACGCAGCGCATAGCGGGCAGCGCAAAGAATAAGGGTGAGTTTGTGGCGCTTGTCAAGGAACATTTGTCAGATATAGAGCGCTTGGCAAACGACACCATATCCGCGCTCGGATACGATTATACGGCTCATGCATGCTTTGAACGCGCTGATTTTCCAACGCGCGAGTATAACGGCGTCACGCTTCCTGCGGGACGTTATGATGCGCTTAAGGTTGTTATAGGACGCGGAGAGGGACAAAATTTCTGGTGCGTAATGTTTCCGCCGCTTTGCGGCGGGGCAGTCGAAGCGAAGGAAAGCAAGGAGTATCTTAAGGATAATCTGAGCGAGGGCGCATTTATGATGATAACCGATCCGCAATCGAGCGTAAGGTATGAGCTTAGGTTAAAGGTGGTAGATATAATAAACGAAATCGGCAGCGAATAAAAAAATAACGCTTCTTTTTAGAATTTATGTTTTTTCTTATTGACATAGTAGGCATTAAAAGTTTAAAGTAAAAACAGTATAATCTAAAGGAGGCAAAGAAGATGATCTATATTGAAAACACCTCTGTAGACCCTTATTATAACATGGCCTGCGACGAGTATATCCTGACAAAGCTCGATTTGGGAGAGGATATACTTACGCTGTGGCGAAACGACAACGCCATAATCATAGGCAAGAACCAGAATGCATTTGAAGAGGTAAACGCCGCATACGTTGACGAGCATGATATAAAGGTGTGCCGAAGAGTTACCGGCGGAGGCGCGGTCTACCACGATCTTAACAACCTTAATTTTTCGCTTTTCATAGATTTAAAGGACAGCTCAAAGCTTGACGACATTAACTTCTTTGTGCTTCCCGTTGTAAAGGCGCTCTCCGAGCTCGGCATAAACGCCGAAGTTAAGGGAAGAAACGACATAACGATAGACGGCAGAAAATTTTCGGGACTGGCACAGCGCATCCATAAGGATAAGCTTTTGTTCCACGGTACGCTCATGTTTGATGTGGACGTGACTATTCTTTCAAAATGCTTGAACGTGAAGCCGGGCAAGCTGCAGTCCAAGGGGCATAAGTCCGTAAGAAGCCGCGTTACAAACATAAAGGAATATATAAAAGAAGACGTTGACGTACTGGGCTTTAAGGAGATATTGAAGAAGCAGCTTTTTGAAGGTCAGGAATATAAGGAGTATAAGCTTACCGACGAGGACAAGGCCGCAATAAAAAAGATAAGAGACGAAAAGTTTGCAACTTGGGCGTGGAATTACGGCGAGTCGCCCGAGTCGAATTTCAAGAACGCCGAACGCTTCGCAGGCGGCGAGGTTGACATAAGAATGATGCTCGAGGACGGAAAGATACAATCAATACGCTTCTACGGCGACTTTTTATCCACGGACGACCTCGACGCGCTGATAGAAAAACTCGAGGGCCAAAAATACGACATAGAGACCGTGGACGGGATACTGTCGCAGATGAATCTTCGCCCCTTCTTCGGCGCGATAACGAAAGACGAGATAATGCGCTGCATGTTCCCGTAAGATAAAGGTCTGTTTTGAGAATTTTTTGACATATCATAAAACCGAACGAAAAAATAACCTCTCCGGTCGTACCGAAGAGGTTATTTTCACTGTTTATTGTCGATATACCTGATAAGATCGCCTACTGTAACAATGCTTGACATATCCTCTCGCTCGATTTTTACGCCCATTTCATATTCAAGCTCCATCGCAAACTCAATGGCGTCGAGCGAGTCTAAAAGCAGGTCTTTTTTAAAGCTTAAGGCAGGCGTTATCTCATCGGATTCCATACCTGTCGCGATACTTATAAGCGGCAATAGCCGGTCATACGTGTCGTCCATTAAAAAAAGATCATCTCCTTTATGTATTTTTTTATCTTATTGCTTTGCGAATACGAACGATATCGTGGCCGTTGCGGCAAGCTCTCCGTTCACTGTCACTTCGCAGTCGGCGTAAACAAAGCGCGCGTTCGGGTCGCGCACGACTGATTTCATTACCATGGTATCTCCGGGCATTATCTTTCTTTTGAAGCGCGCGTTCTCGATGCCCGCGAAGAAACCGAGGCGCGGCTCGTGATCATCTCCCGTGTTTAAGAGCGCGGTAGCGATTCCTGCGGTCTGTGCCATGGCTTCGACCGTTATAACGCCGGGCGTTATCGGAAAGGTGGGGAAATGCCCCTTGTAGAGCGCAAGATCGGGAGACATATATTTAGTTGCAACGGCATATTTGCCGGGCTCGCAGTCGAGCACTTCATCGACCCAGAGAAAAGGATCGCGGTGAGGCAACAGCTTTTTTACTTGTTCGTTGTCGAGTTTCATAAAATCCTATCTCCTTTTAATAAATCGTCAATTTGGTATCATTATATAAAAATATAGAACGTGTGTCAACCAAATAATGCCGTTTTTTCGGCGTCATTTTTTGAACGCAAAGGACACGGTAGCCTGGGCAATAAGCTCGCCGTCACAATACGTCTCGCAGTCGGCATATATGAAGCGTGCGCGCGGGTCGCGCAATACCGATTTGAATGTAAGAGTAGAGCCGGGGAAGGCTTTTTTAAAAAAACGGGCGTTCTCTATGCCGGCAAAAAGCCTGATACCCGCTTTTGTCTGCATGCTTTCGAAAAAAAGCGCAGTTGCTATCCCTGCCGTTTGAGACATTGCCTCAACGAGTATTACGGCAGGTATCTCGGCGCCCGACGGGCAGTACCCTTTGAACATGGGAAGATCGGGATCCATATACTTTTCGGAAACGGCATATTTGCCGGGTTCGCATTGTGTTACCTCATCTACCCAAAGAAATGGATCGCGCTGAAAAAGCAGCTCTTTTACGCGTTCGTGTGAAAGCATCATTTTTAAGAAAACTCCTTTAAAATGTTGTTATGGTACAAATGATATGTGACAAAAGAGAATGGAAATTCAACTCGAACATGGTATGATGAAGTTACCACACCAAATCAACCGTGAAAGAGATGAATTTCCATGACCAGTTTAGCATCTGGCGCGCATTTCCGTCAACAGGTAATCAAGTATTCAGAGAAGAACGGAGCAACAAAAGCCGCAAACCGATACCATGTTAGCCGCAACAGCATCTATCGCTGGTTGAAACGATACGACGGGAGCTGGCAGAGCTTACAGGATC
>JAFQZS010000027.1 GCA_017405765.1 Clostridia bacterium | reverse complement strand
TCGCGCCTGCCTTTGCAAATTCAAGAGCCGTTCCTCTGCCTATACCCGTTGCTGCGCCGATTATCACAACTATATCGCCGGAAAAGTCGAACTTTACATTCATTTAGTTTGCCTCCTCACGTAGTGGATTTTATTTTAAAGCCGCACTGTAATTCTCTATATTTTCGTGTTAAACAATTACAATACGCTTTTAGAAATAGAATGCAGAACAAAAGTTCTGCATTCTATACGTCTTTATTAAGATAGATTATCTTACGAGTGCTCTGATCTCAGCCTTGATCTCTTCTACCTTCGGGAACATGTAGAGGTCGCATGCCTTACCGAATGCTATCGGCTGCTCTTTACCGCCCAGACGAACGATAGGCTTAGCAAGGTCAGCGAGGCAGTTCTCAGCGATGAGAGCGGAGATCTGCATGCCGAAACCGCCGATCTTCGGTGCTTCATGAACTATGAGGCATCTGCCGGTCTTCTTAACGGATGCAAACATCTTAGCGGTGTCGAGAGGACGAAGAACGATAGGATCGATGATCTCAACGGAGATACCCTCTTCTTCGAGCTCCTTAGCTGCCTGGATGCAGTTGATAAGAGCGCGCTGGTAAGCAACGATAGTAACATCGGTACCTTCCTTAACTACTCTCGAAGCGTTCAGGAGGCTGCCGGGAACGGGCAGATTGTCCGGAACTTCTTCCTGGAGACCGAATATAGCTCTCTGGAATATGAATACGACCGGGTCGTCGTCGCGAATGGAAGCCTGGAGGTACTTCTTCATATCGCCGGGGAACGTAGGAGCAACGATCTTTATGCCGGGCATGTTGGACATCCAAGCCTCAACGCTCTGGGAGTGCTGAGAACCGGAAGCGCCGCCGCCCTGGGGCAGTAAGTATACTATCGGGCAGGAGTTAACGCCGCCGGAATTGTATCTCTGCTTTGCAGCCATGTTCATGATATTCTCAAGACCTATCGTTACGAAGTCTGCGAACATGAACTCAACTATCGGTCTGTAGCCTGCCAGCGTGGTGCCGCAAGCGAATGCGCAGAATGCGGGCTCTGCGATAGGCATGTCGAGCATTCTGTTAGCGCCGAATTTAGCCTCAAGGCCGGTGAAGTAACCCCAAGCGCCGCCTTTCTTACCAACGGCCTCGCCGATTACGATAACTTTATCATCATGCGCAAATTCTTCAAAGCAAGCTAAATTAATAGCTTTCATGTTGGAAACCTTAGCCATTAATATGCACCTCCGTATACTTTGTTAGGATCGCAGATCTCGTCAACGGTCGGAGCGGGCTTCTGCATACCTTCTTCGTAAGCCTTTAAGATGATGGCGTCCTGCTCGTCGTGAACTCTCTGTAAATCTTCCTGCTTAACTATGCCCATAGCAAGGAGCTTCTTGTGATAGTTGAGAACGGGGTCGATCTCGTCAAGATGCTTTAAGAACGAAGTATCTCTGTAAACTTCCTGGTTGTCGCCTAAGAAGTGGCCGCCCCATCTCGTTACCTTGAACTCAACGAGGTTCGGCTCGCCGCCCATAGCCAGCTTGTTAGCCTCTACCATTGCCTCGAAAACGGCGATCGGGTCGTTACCGTCAACGGTGATACCTCTCATGCCGCTGCCCTGTGCACGGAGCGAAAGATCCTGTACGGGAGCTTCCTTTTCAACCGGGTTAGCCATTGCCCAGCCGTTATTAACAACGATGAATACCATCGGTACCTTGTAAAGTGCTGCGATATTCATAGCTTCCCAAGCGTCGCCGCGCGAGGAAGCGCCGTCACCGTAAATACCCCAAACAACTTCGTTGTCCTTGCCCTGATCCTTTAAAGCCCAAGCGTAGCCAACGTTCTGGCCCCAAACCGGACCGAGAACGCCCTGTGCGGGAAGGAAGCCCCTCTCTACGCAGGTCATGTGATACTCGCCCGAAGTACCGCCGTTTATACCGGAAGTCTTGCAGAGCATCTCGTCAGCGTAGGGCTGAAGGCCGATAAGCTTCGACATAAGAGCCTGGTCGCGCGTATGCGGATTGGTGTTTATCTTGATGCCGTTCTTTCTTGCATCCATAAGCGTCATGATAAGGCCGGCCTGTAAGCCTTCCTGACCCTTCGGCAGGTGGATAGCGCCGAGGATTTTACCGGTTTTGATGAAGTACTCGAGTCTCTCGCCCATGCATCTTGCATAGTTGATATACTCATAGATTTCAAGCAGCTGTTCGTTTGAAAGATTCATAAAAGAATGCACCTCCAATTATTTTTTGCTCGGCGTTTGCGCCGATAATTATTAATGCGGCCAAACATCTTCAATATATGGCCGACAGTTAATACAAAGATTATTCTATCTCAGCCAGAAGATCGCCGTTTGCAGCCGTTTCGCCAACCTGCTTGTAGATCTTAGTAAGCGTACCGGATACGGGAGCTTCGATCTCCTGAGTGAGCTTTTCGGAAGAAAGCTCGTATAACGGCTCGCCTTCCTTTACCGCATCTCCCACATTTTTGAACCACTTCTCAATTGTAACATCAAGATTGGTCTGTCCCAAGGTGGGAACTATTACCTGAGTCATAGTAAATACATCCTCCTTTATAATTTATATGAATATTGTACAACCATAGGTTTTATTTTTCAAGTATTATACTGCTTTTTTTACTAAAAATTTTTATTGCTTTAGTAGTAGCACCGGGTTACCCCCGCTAATATATGCAAGGAAACGACTTTTTATGTGCATATGTACTTTTTTTATGATATCATGTATTATATAAATGATATCATATAACTTAACGCATAAAAAGGAAGATAAGAGATCATGACTAAAATCGGTTTTTCCCGCGCGGATATACTTGTGCCGAGGCAAGACCTTCTAAAGAAGTGGTGCGTCGTGGCATGCGATCAGTATACCTCCGAGCCGGCATATTGGGAAGAGGTGGCTAAAAACACCGAGGGGATCCCCAGCGCCTTTCATATAACCTTCCCCGAGATATATTTAAAAGACGACAATGCAGACGAGCGCATCTCGCTTATTAACCGCACGATGAAAAAGTATCTTAAAAAGAACATTTTCACCGAATACAAACAAAGCTATATATACACGGAACGCACGCTCGAATCCGGCGCTGTGCGCGCAGGTATAATAGGCGCGCTCGACCTCGAGGAATACGATTTTCGGGAAGGCTCCGAAACTCTTGTGCGCGCCACCGAAGGCACGGTGGTGGAGCGTATACCGCCGCGCGTAAAAATAAGAAAAAACGCTTCCATTGAGTCGCCGCACATAATGGTGCTCGTAGACGACCCCGACGGCAGCGTTATAGAGCCGCTGGCGGAAAAAAAGAACGCGCTCAAAAAAGTGTACTCGACCGACCTCATGTTAAAAGGCGGCAAGGTCGAGGGCTGGCTTATAGACGATAACGAGTCTGAACGAATAGAGGCCGCTCTGTCAAAGCTTGCCGACCCGGAGACGTTTGAAAAGAAATACAACACCAAAAACAAGGGCGTGCTTTTGTTTGCAATGGGCGACGGGAACCATTCGCTTGCAACGGCAAAGCAGTGCTACGAAAACTTAAAGGCCGAAATAGGAAACGAAGCGGCTGCCAGCCATCCCGCAAGGTATGCGCTTGTCGAAGTGGTGAACCTTCACTCGAAGGCGCTTGTCTTCGAGCCGATACACCGCGTGCTTTTCGGCGCAGATACAGAAGATCTTGTGCGAGAGATGACCGAGGCGCTTGGCCTTATAGAAGGAGACGGAGAACAGACTTTTACATATATAATAAATACCGAACCTCACACCGTTTCCATTACAAAGCCTACTTCAAAGCTGTGCGTCGGTTCGCTTCAGAATTTTTTGGACGCTTACACCGCCGCTCACGGCGGCGAGGTGGATTACATACACGGCAAGACCGTAGTGCGTGTGCATTCAAAAAAGCCCGAAAATGTGGGCTTTATACTCCCCGAAGTATATAAAAGCGATCTGTTCCCCACAGTTATAGAGGACGGCGCGCTTCCCCGAAAGACATTTTCCATGGGAGAAGCGTGGGACAAGCGGTATTACCTTGAATGCCGCAGGATAAAATAGACGCCGCACACTTTTTTCGCAAAGCAAAGGAATGGTACTTATGGCAAAATACTCTGATCTTCAAAACGGCAGCGATATACGCGGAGTAAGCGTATCTGATGAAAACAAAGAGGCAAATTTTACGCCGCAGGCTGCATACAGTCTGGCGCGCGCCTTTGCGGTATTCTTATCTCGGCGCACAGGGAAGGATCTGTCGAAGATCTCAATATATGTGGGACACGACTCGCGTATAACGGCTATCCCATTATCTAAAGCGGTGATCTCAGGCATTATCAGCACGGGCGCAAACGGTTTTTATACGGGGCTTTCCTCCACGCCGTCCATGTTCATGTCAACGGTCTTCGAGGAGTTTGGGTCCGACGGCGCGATCATGATAACCGCAAGTCATCTGCCATACAACAGAAACGGCATGAAATTTTTTGACAGTCACGGCGGACTTGAAAAAAACGATATAAAGGAGCTTATTTCGGCTGCCGAAGACGACTCGTCGTCATATGCTCCCGATGAAAGCTTTACTCCCGCTTTCATGCCTCTTATGGACCGCTACTGCCGTTTTCTCAGGGAAAAGATAAAGGACGGCGTCGGCGCGCTCGATCGTGAGCATCCCTTAAAGGGCCTTAAAATAATCGTTGACGCCGGAAACGGCGCAGGAGGCTTTTTTGTAAAAAAGGTCTTGGATCCGCTGGGCGCCGATACAGAGGGGAGCCTCTATCTTGAGCCTGACGGAATGTTCCCGAATCACGAACCAAATCCCGAAAATGCGGCGGCCATGGACGCCTTATGCAGTGCTGTTGTGAAAAACGGCGCCGACCTGGGACTTATTTTCGACACCGACGTTGACCGTGCAGCCGCAGTAGACAAGAACGGCCGTCCTATAAACAGGAACGCCATCGTCGCTCTTGCGGCGTCTATCGTTTCAACGTACTGCCCGAACAGCATAGTAGTCACCGACTCCGTAACGTCGGACAAGCTTACGGATTTTCTCGAACGCGATCTTAAAATGACGCACAAACGCTTCAAGCGCGGATATAAAAACGTTATCAACGAAGCTATTCGCCTGAATCGCGCCGGTCTTAAGTGCGAGCTTGCAATAGAAACGTCGGGACATTGCGCGCTGGGAGAAAATTTCTTCCTCGACGACGGAGCATATCTCACCGTAAAAATAATAATTGAAGCCTCCCGTCTTTTTAAGAAAGGCAAAACGATAGATTCGCTTATATCAGATCTAAAGGAAGCGAAAGAGGCAAAGGAATTTCGCTTAAAGATATCCGACGAAGATTTCAAAAGCTGCGCATCAAAGGTGCTCCACGATTTTGAAGAATATGCGCATAAGTCAGGCTATGATGTAGCCGAAAACTCTTATGAGGGCGTTCGCGTATCGTTTTCCGATATTTCGGCGCAGGGCTGGCTGCTCATACGCATGTCGCTTCACGATCCGCTTTTGCCGCTTAATATAGAAACCGACAACGAGGGCGGCGTGCGCGAGATTGCACACCGTATGGCAGAGTTTTTGAAAGCTTACCCTTATGTAGATACGTCGCCGCTTCTTAATTACTGACGAGGTGATTTCAGGTGGTACATATAGGCAACGACTGGGACGATGTGCTTTCGGGAGAGTTTGACAAGGGCTATTACAAAAAGCTTCGCACCGCTTTGGCGCAGGAGTATAGAACTCAGACCGTTTTTCCGCCTATGGGCGATATCTTCAACGCGCTTAAACTCACTTCCTACGGCGATACAAACGTGGTGATACTCGGGCAGGACCCGTATCACGGCGAGGGTCAGGCGCACGGACTCTGCTTTTCCGTACCGGACGGAATAAAGCCTCCTCCTTCGCTTGTAAATATTTTTAAAGAGATCGAAACGGAAACGGGGCTGAAAATGCCCAAAACAGGCTGTCTTACCGGCTGGGCGCGTCAGGGCGTACTGCTTCTTAATACAACGCTCACGGTGCGCGCGCATGAGCCTGCCTCGCATAAAAAGCTCGGCTGGGAGCATCTTACGGACAGGATAATCTGGTCGCTTTCTGAGCGCGAAAGGCCGCTCGTTTTCATGCTTTGGGGCGCGCATGCGCGCGCAAAGCGCGAATTTATATTAAACGACCGTCATCTCGTGCTGGAAGCCGCGCATCCAAGCCCGCTTTCAGCTCACAGCGGATTTTTCGGCTGCGGTCACTTCGTGCGTGCTAATGAATTTTTGAGCTCGCACGGCGGAAAAGAAATATTATGGGATAAAATATAAAAAGCCGCGAATACGGCTTTTTATATTTTATGCGCTTTTGTGCGCCGATGCGCCTGAAGTTTTTCATATGCTGCGCCTGCGCGTATGCCTCTCACGAGAGGCGCAGTGCTTCATTAGAACCAAGGTTCTAAGGTTCCTTTTCAAGTATCTTTTTCTTACTTTGAAAGCAAGAAAATAATTTTAAATAGGAGATTTGACGCAAAAAAGGCGGCTCCCTGCCGCCTTTTTGATCCCGTGTTATTTATCCGCATCTTTCATCGAAAGATTTATTCTGCCCTGCTTGTCTATTTCCGTAAGCTTTACGCGCACCTCGTCGCCGACTGCTACAACGTCCTCTACCTTTGCAACGCGCTTGTCGGCCATCTTCGAGATGTGTACGAGGCCCTCCTTGCCGGGAGCGATCTCTACGAACGCGCCGAACGTCATAAGACGCGTTACTCTGCCCGAATACGTCTTGCCTACCTCGGGGTCGAGCACGATGGCGTTTATTATCTCCATAGCGCGCTCGCCGCTTCCGGGCTCTACCGCCGCAATGAATATCTTACCGTCGTCCTCTATATCTATCTTCGCGCCGGTGTCGGCAACTATCTTCTGTATGACCTTGCCACCGGAGCCGATAACTTCGCGTATCTTATCTACGGGGATAGTCATGGTGAACATCTTGGGCGCGTACTTTGAAAGCTCGGCTCTCGGCTCGGGTATGCACGGAAGCATTACCTCGTCGAGTATGCGGTATCTCGCGTCGCGCGTCTGATAAATGGCCTTAGTTATTATCTCGGGAGTAAGTCCGTCGTTCTTTAAGTCCATCTGAATTGCCGTAATGCCCTTCTTCGTGCCTGCCACCTTAAAATCCATATCGCCGAAGAAGTCCTCTAGACCCTGTATGTCGGTCATCGTTATCCACTTGTCGCCCTCGCTCATAAGTCCGCACGAAATTCCGGCTACGGGAGCGAGTATCGGAACGCCCGCGTCCATAAGCGCAAGCGTGGAGCCGCAGATAGCGCCCTGGGAAGTGGAGCCGTTCGACGAGACCACCTCGGACACGAGCCTTATCGCATAGGGGAACGTCTCAACATCGGGAATAACGGGCAACAGCGCCTTTTCCGCCAACGCGCCGTGGCCTATCTCGCGGCGGCCGGGGCCTCTCGAAGGGCGCGTTTCGCCTACCGAGAACGACGGGAAGTTGTAATGGTGCATATAGCGCTTGAACTCCTCGTTGTCTATGCCGTCTAGCATCTGCTGCTCGCCTACCGCGCCGAGCGTCGCAACGGTCAACACCTGCGTCTGACCGCGCGTAAAGAGGCCGGAGCCGTGAGTACGCGGGAGCAGTCCCACCTCAGCCGAGAGCGGACGTATCTCGTCGATCGCGCGTCCGTCAACGCGGCGTCCCTCGTCGAGCATCCAGCGGCGCACTATCTCCTTTTGAAGCTTGTATAAAACGTCGTCGAGCACCTCAGAAAGCGTCTCTATCTCTTCGCTTAAATTCTCTATAATATCGTCGAATACGACCTTCAGTCTTTCCTCGCGGACGTTCTTGTCGGGCGTGTCGAGCGCGTATTTCACCTTGTCCTGAGCATATGCCTTAACTTTTTCGTATATGTCGTGATCGACCTCCACCGGCGTGAACGGCATCTTCTCTTTGCCTATCTCCGAAACGATGGAATTTATGAACTCTACCGTCTTCTTGGCTTCCTCATGGCCTGCAAGTATGCCGTCTATAACAACTTGCTCTGGAACCTGATTTGCTGCCGTTTCAAGCATAACTACCTTCTCTGCCGTGCCTACTACCGTTACGAGCATATCCGACTTTGCGCGCTCTTCCTCATTGGGATTGAACACATATTCTCCGTCGATAAGACCTACGTGGATGCCCGCCACAGGGCCGCCGAACGGTATGTCGGATATAGAAAGAGCGACCGACGCGCCTATCATGCCCGCGATCTCGGGCGAATTGTCCTGGTCTACCGAAAGCACGGTGATGACTACGGAAACGTCGTTTCTCAAATCCTTCGGGAAAAGCGGACGTATGGGTCTGTCTATCGCGCGCGATGCGAGTATCGCCTTTTCGGAGGGACGTCCCTCACGCTTGATAAAGCCGCCGGGGATCTTTCCGACGGAGTAAAGACGCTCCTCAAAATCAACGCTCAAGGGGAAAAAGTCTATGCCCTCGCGCGGTTTTTGCGACATGGTCGCCGTTGCCAGAACAACGGTATCACCGAAACGTACAAGACACGAGCCGTTTGCAAGCTGTGCGATCTTGCCGGTCTCAACGACGAGCTTTCTTCCGGTCATGGTTGTTTCGAATATTCTTTCCATTTTTGCCCTCCTGTTATTTTTTTAATATGCAAGGGCAGAAAACAGAAGACAGCGGACGCGCGCGTCCGTTCTCTTCTATTCTCGACCCTCGCTTTTTGTGAGTTTAGAAAAAAACCGCGCGTAGCGCGCGGTTTTTTTCGTTCTTAAGCAGTAAAATTACTTTCTTATGCCGAGCTTCTGGATAATCGCGCGGTATCTCTCTATATCGGTCTTAACGAGATAGTTCAAAAGATTACGTCTTTTACCAACCATCTTTAAAAGGCCGCGGCGCGAGTGATTATCCTTCTTGTGGACCTTTAAATGCTCGGTAAGGTGGTTGATGCGCTCGGTAAGAATGGCGATCTGCACCTCCGGCGAGCCCGTGTCCGTCTCATGCAGACGGTTCTCGGCGATAATGCTCGTCTTTAACTCTTTTTCCATGATAGTTTCACCTCCGAAATTTAAAATAATGCCGCAGATCCGGGTAGCGGGCGGGTGAAGCACGCGATGGCGTCTTTAGTCCCGCAACTCAGAAAAAGGCAGGCTGCCTAAGTCAGCAACATTAGATATGATATCATAAGACTTTCATCTTGTAAATATATTTTTTCTCAATAATTAAAAGTTTTTTATCATACTAATCGTCAATAAGAGACGTGCCGTATGAATTGTCTATTGCACAAAGCCAATTGCCGTTTATTTTTTTGTATACATAAGTCGCTCTTCTCTCCATCGGGTATTCTGATTTTTCGCTGTTCTCGGCTTGAAGCAAAGTCTGCGACAGCACAAGCACGGTATCGCCCGCTTCTATCATGATCATTTTGCCCTGCGCAGGCACGATGCTGTTTTTAAAATAAGCGGCGATCTTAATAAAAGCGTCTTTGATCTGCGCCTTTCCCCGCGCCTCAAGGCCAGGGCGTACGACAAGCACGGCGTCGTCGGTATAAAAGCTCATAAGGTCGTCGAACCGCTCCTCGCGTATAGCCTTGTCTGCGGCCGCTATAAGCGCCCTTATTTCGCTGTTCATCGTCGTCACTCCTTCACATCTGTTTTCAGGCTTCAAAAAAGCCCCGCCGCGATAAAAACGGCGGGGATATCGTCTATATGTTTCCGTCAGTCTTTTTTAAAATAATCAAGCGCCGCATTCGTATCTTTCAATATCTGCGCTTTGAGCGCATCTAAAGACTCGAACTTTTTCTCCTCCCGTATATACTTTAAAAACTCCACGCGAACTTCTTTCCCGTAGATATCGGCGTCAAAATCAAGTATATGCGTCTCCGCGCGCACGTCGCTGCCCGAATTTACGGTGGGGCGCGTTCCTACGTTCGTTATAGACTTATACTCGTGTTCTCCAATAACGGCGCGCGTTATATACACGCCTGTCGCCGGAATTATCGTATTTTGCGAGAACTCCTGATTTATCGTCTTTATCTTCATCGCGCTGCCTATCTGCTGACCGTGTACCACGCGGCTCTTTATGAAAAACGGCCTGCCCAAAAGCTTTGCCGTCGTTTCCATATCGCCCTCTTTAATAATAGAACGTATGAGCGTGCTTGATACGGGCGTATTGTCCTTGGCAAAAAGCGGCGGAAGCTGACTTACGCCTATGCCGAAACGCGAGCAGTATTCTCTTAATTCGTCTCCGCCGCAGGCGGCCTTACGTCCAAAACGGTAATTAAAGCCGACCACCACATGAGAAACGCCCAGCTTTTCATGCAGCACCTCGCGTACAAAGTCCTCTCCTGACATGCCTCTTAATTGTTCGCTGAAGCTGTCTATATATACTGCCTGAAGCCCTGTATCGGACAACACCTCGGTTTTTATTTCAAGCGGCGTTATCTCCGACACGACAGACTTGCCGCCGAAATTCTTCGGAGAAATATCAAACGTATATACCATAGCCGCTTTGCCCTTTTGTTTTGCCTTGTCCATAGCCGTTCGTATAAGACACGCATGTCCTATGTGAACGCCGTCAAAAAATCCCAAAGCGGCGGTGCCGCCTCGGTATTCCTCGGGCAGTCTTTTTATATCTGAATTGAAAACCACCAAAGCCGATGCACTCCTTACGGTAAATCGGTTAATAGAAACCTCTTATCATTTTTAGTATGCCGTCCTCAACATGCGAGATGCATATCAGTTCGTTGTTTTGTTCATATACGGCATACGTTTCGCCCTCGCACGCCGAAAGTCTCTCGGCAGACAGTCTGACGCCGTTCTTTATAAGACGCGCGCACGCCTCGTCTGCAAAGACCGCGGGATAATCGGAAAAGATCTCCGACAGAGCGTATGCGCCCTTTAAATAATCGCCCGCTTCCACATCGTCAAGCGTTACGGACCGCTCCAACGTAAACTTTCCCGTTCTTGTGCGCTCAAGCGCGAATATAAGCGCGCCCGCGCCGATATACTCTCCTATGTCATGACAGAGAGTGCGTATGTACGTACCCTTTGAGCAGCCTATTTTAAGGATATATTCTCCTTTTTCTTCGTGCGCCGATAAAATGTCGATATATTTTATCGTTACGGCGCGCGTTTTTCGTTCAACTTCAATGCCGCGCCGGGCAAGCGTATAAAGCTTCTGTCCGCCTATCTTTATTGCCGAATACATGGGCGGCGTCTGTAAAAGCTCGCCCGTGAATTTTAAAAGCGCCGCCTCCACCTCGCTGCGCGAAGGGAGCGAAGCTCCCGTTTTTCTTACCTCGCCCGTTATGTCCTGCGTATCGGAAGTAAATCCGAATCGCACCGAAGCGATATACTCCTTATCAAAGCCCATAATAAAGTCCGACGCTTTTGTGGCTTTTCCCACGCATATGGGAAGCACTCCTGTCGCCATCGGGTCAAGCGTGCCGCAGTGGCCTATGCGCCTTGTTTTAAGAATTCCGCGCAGCTTTGCCACAACGTCGTGCGACGTAAAGCCCTCGGGCTTGTTTATATTTAAAACGTAATCTGTCATGCGTCTTTTTTTTGCATAAAGCGGCGTATCGTGGAAAGTATCGACTCTCTCGCCTCCGAAAGCCCGCCATCCACTTCACAGCCTGCCGCGCGGGGATGACCGCCGCCGCCGTGGCATTTGCATACTTCGGACACGTTCACATCGCTTGAGCGCATACTTACGCGCCAGCCGTTCTCACCGCTTTGCTTCATCGTTATTCCTACGCGCACGCCCTCTATGTTGCGCGGTATCTGAGCAAGCCCGTCCATATCCTCCGAAGTCGTGCCGCTTTTTATGAGCATCTCGTCGGTAACATGTATCACAGCTACGCTTCCGCCTTCATAAAGCTTCAGTGTAGACAAAACGAGCTTTTCAAGCTCAAGCCTTTCAAATGTTTTAAGGTCGAAAAGCTCTCTTTGTATGGCGTTGAAATCAAAATCCATAGAGATAAGCTCGGCAGCCGTCATAAGGGTATGCGGCGTCGTATTGGAAAACTTGAAGCTGCCCGTATCCGTAACTATAGCAGTATAGATGAGCTTTGCGATCTCCGTATCCAGCGATACATTAAGCGCCTTTAAAAGCCCAAATATTATTTCGGCTGTTGCCGCCGCGTCTGCGTCGACATATGTGCTGCGAGCATAATCGGAATTTGATATGTGGTGATCTATGCAAAGATCGACCTTGCCCTCATATACGGGCGCAAGCGCGCCAAGCATGGCGTTTTCCGCCACATCTACGGCTATTATAAAGCCGGGCGCAAAGCCTTCGGGCAAATCGGCGGCGCCTTGTGAAAGAAACATATATTTCTTCGGCACGGGGTCGCAGTTTTTCACATATGCCGTCTTGCCCGTCTTTCTGAGCACACGCTCGAGCGCGTATGCAGAGCCCAGCGTATCGCCGTCGGGCGCACGGTGGGTCAGTATTATAAAATTGTCGTTTGAGCGTAAAAACTCGCATACGGTATCAAAAGTTACTTTCATTCTTCGTTCTCGCCCTGCTCCTCTTCGGGTATTTCAAGCGAATTTATAAGGCTTAAAAGCTTCGAGCCGTGCTCTATCGAATCGTCAAACACGAACGAGATCTGAGGCACGTTCCTGAGTTTTACGCGCGCGCCGAGCTCGCGCCTTACGTATCCCGCCGAATTATTCAAAGCTTTCATTATTGTTTTTACATCCTCGCGTCCGAAAAGGCTTATATATGCCTTACAGAATTTGAGATCCGGCGTAACCTCGACCGAAGTTACGCTGAGAAGCTCCGGTATGCGCGGGTCGCGAAGCTCGCGCAGTATAGCGGAAAGCTCGCGCTTTACCTCTTCGTTTATGCGGTCGGTGCGATGTCTTGCCATGTTTTTCTCCTTGGCGCTCTGTCAGCGCTCTATCTCTTCCATAACGTAGGCTTCTATAACGTCGCCTTCCTTTATATCGTTGAAGCGTTCTATCGTTATGCCGCACTCGAAGCCCTCGGAGACCTCCTTTGCGTCGTCTTTAAATCGCTTTAAGGAGCCGAGCTCGCCCTCGTGTACGACTATGCCGTCGCGTATTATGCGCGACTGCGCGTTTCTTACTATTTTGCCGCTCTGAACATAACAGCCGGCTACGGTGCCCGCGCCGGTTATCTTGAACACCTGACGCACCTCGGCGGTACCGAGTACTACTTCCTTGTATTCGGGGGCAAGCATGCCCTTCATTGCGGCCTCTATCTCTTCTATCGCCGTATATATTACGCGGTAAAGACGTATGTCTACTCCCTGCGCCTCGGCCGAAGCTCTCGCACCGGCGTCGGGACGCACGTTGAAGCCGACTATTATAGCGTTCGATACGGATGCAAGCATTACGTCCGATTCGTTTATCGCGCCTACCGCGCCGTGTATGCAGCGCACGCGCACTTCGTCGTTAGATATCTTTTCAAGCGACTGTTTCACGGCCTCCACAGAGCCCTGAACGTCTGCCTTTATTATAAGATTTAAGTCCTTTACCTCGCCCTGCTTTACCTGATTGAACAAATCGTCGAGCGTGACTCTCGGCACAGACTTGAACGTCTCCTGTTTTTGCGCTTCCTTTCGCTGCTCAACAAGCTCGCGCGCCATCTTTTCGTCATTTACGCCGTAGAACTCGTCGCCGCCCGTAGGAACATCGGAAAAGCCGACTATCTCAACGGGCACGCTGGGGCCTGCGCTCTGTACCTTCCGGCCGTTCTCGTCCACCATTGCGCGCACACGGCCTACCGCAGTGCCCGCGATAACAACATCGCCCAGCTTGAGCGTACCGTTCTGAATGATGACCGTCGCAACGGGGCCGCGTCCGCGGTCGAGCTTCGCTTCTATGACGGTACCCTTTGCGTTGCGGTTCGGATTAGCTTTAAGCTCCTTCATCTCCGCAACTAAAAGCACCATCTCAAGAAGCGTATCGATACCTTCGCGCTTTTTTGCCGAAACGGGAACGCATATCGTATCTCCGCCCCATTCCTCGGGGAGAAGGTCGTATTCGGTGAGCTCCTGTTTTATTCTTTCCGGATCCGCGCCCTCTTTATCGATCTTATTTATGGCAACTATTATATTTACACCGGCAGCCTTCGCATGGTTTATGGCCTCTATCGTCTGAGGCATTATGCCGTCGTCGGCGGCAACTACGAGTATGGCTATATCGGTGACCTGTGCGCCGCGCTGACGCATGGCAGTGAACGCCTCATGTCCCGGTGTGTCAAGGAAGGTGATCTTTTGTCCGTTTATCTCAACTCTGTAAGCGCCTATGTGCTGCGTTATACCGCCCGCCTCGGTGTCCGTTACGTTAGAATGTCTTATCGCGTCGAGAAGCGAAGTCTTGCCGTGGTCAACGTGACCCATAACGACTACTACGGGGCTTCTGGGAACAAGGCTCTCCGGCGGATCCTCCGAATCGTCAAAAAGGCGCTCCTCTATCGAAACGACAACTTCCTTTTCAACTATCGCGCCCGGATCCTCCGATACAAGCGCCGCCGTATCGTAATCTATTACCTGAGATACCGACGCCATGATGCCGAGCATCATAAGCTTCTTTACTATCTCGGCGTTCGAGATTTTAAGACGCTGCGCAAGCTCGCCTACAGATATCTCTTCGGGTATAGTTACCTTAAGCGGCTGCTTTTTTGCCTCCATCGCCTTTATGCGTCTCTGCTTTTCTTCCTCGGCTGCGCGGTCGAAGCGCTGAGGCTTCTTGCCGCGACCCATCTGTCCGCCCTTCTTTATTTTCTGTTTTCCGGGGTTGAACGATTTTGCGCGCTCGGGTGCGAGATTCTCAAGGCGCTCGTCGAACTTGCCCAAATTAACGTCGGCGCCCTTTGTGTCTATATAACGCTTTTCAAAGCGCCCCGCAGGCTTTTGCTGCTGGGGAGCCTGCTCCTTTTGTTCGGGGGTCTCCTTTGAAGGCGCCTTGGGCTTTTTAGTCTCTTCGGGCGCGCTTTTTTTGTCGCCCTTGTCCTTTTTAGTCTCTTCGGGCGCGTCCTTTTTCGGCGTCTGCACAGATTCTTCCGCGCTCTTATCGCGGAAGGAGGCAAAATATGCGTCCAGACTCTCCACCTTCTTCTTCTGAGTATAATAATCGAAAATAAGGTTCAAGTCGTCTTCAGACAGCGCCGTCATATGATTTTTTACCGGCCTCCCGAAGGACTCTAAAAGAGTCATTATTTCCTTGCTTGAAACATTAAAATCCTTGCCTACCTCATGAACTCGGTATTTCTGATCTGTCATCAAGCGTCCCCCCTTTAACAGTTTTTGCGTACAATAAAATGATCTGTCGGGCTATCCCCTTGTTTTTTACTCCGATCACGGAAAGCTGCGGCTTTCCGCAGGCGCCGCCCAACGTATCCATGTCGTAATGCTCTATCACTTCTATATTTTTTGTCTTTGCAACATTGTAAACAAGCTTTTTTGTATTTGCCGATGCGTCGCAGGATAAAAGAATGAGGTGCACCTTTCCCGCGCGCGCGGCGCGCTCCGTCATATCGCTGCCCAACGTATATGCGCCCGCTTTCATGCCGATCGATATAAATCCAATCAGTTTATCGCTCATGGCAGGTCTCCTTTTTATTCCTGCGAAAGCTCGCGCTGCAAGCGCTCGTATACCTCTTCGGGTATTGCGGCTTCGAGCTTATGCTCAAAGCGGCGCGCCTTTTTTGCTTTTGCAAAACATTCGGCGTTCTTACATATATAGGCGCCGCGTCCGTTCTGTTTGCCGGTGAGGTCCAAAAACAGCTCGCCGTCCTTATTCTTAACGACGCGGATAAGCTCGCGCTTCGGCTTCATTTCGCCGCAGCCGAGACACATGCGAAGCGGGATTTTTTTCGTCTTCATATATTTTTCCTTCAAAGCTTAAAAGTTAAGCTCATCTTTATACTTTTCTCTTATAGCGCTCAAAGGTTTTATATCTATCTTCCATCCGGTAAGCTTAGCCGCAAGGCGGGCGTTCTGTCCCTCCTTGCCTATTGCAAGGCTCAGCTGGTCGTCCGGTACTATTACCTGACAGCTTTTCGCTTCGGCGTCCACGCCTACGGAGAGCACCTTCGCCGGAGCAAGCGCGCTTGCAATATACTCGTCTGTATTGTCGGAATACTTTATTATATCTATTTTTTCGCCGCCCAGTTCGTCAACTATATTCGCCACTCTCGTTCCCTTCGGTCCCACGCAGGTGCCTATCGGGTCCACGTTTTCATCGTGCGAAAGCACGGCTATCTTAGTGCGGCTGCCCGCCTCGCGCGAAACGCTCTTTATCTCCACGGTACCGTCGTATATCTCGGGCACCTCAAGCTCGAAAAGATGCTTTACAAGGCCGGGATGCGTGCGCGAAACTGCAACGACGGGGCCCTTTGCTGCGCGCTTAACTTCTATCACATATACCTTTATGCGCTGATTTTCCCGCAATACCTCTCCCGGTATCTGCTCCGACTTTAAAAGAAGCGTTTCCGTCTTTTTAAGCTCTATGGTGGCGTTGCCGTTTTTCGGATCTATCTTATTTACTACGGCGGTAAGCACCTGATGCTCGTTGTTCGCGAACTGGTCGTACACCATGCTTCTCTCCGCCTCGCGTATGCCCTGAATTATTACCTGCTTTGCCGCGCCGGTGGCGATGCGGCCGAAATTCTTCGGTTTTATCTCTATCTGCACCGTGTCGCCCACGCCGTATTTTTTGGCGATGAGCTGCGCATCCTCCACGCTTATCTGTGTGGACGGGTTTTCCACTTCCTCCACTACCTCCTTAGAGGCGTACATTTTGACTTCCTTTTTCTCATCGTCCAAAACTATTACTACGTTATCCGAGCCGAAGTCTCTTTTAAATGCGCTCGTAAGCGCGGCATGTACCTTTTCAAGCATATAAGATTTTTTTATGCCTTTTTCTTTTTCAAGCATGTCTAAGGCGTCAAAAAACTCGCTGTTCATGATTTTCCCCCGTGATCTTTTACTTAGAATATTATGTCAAGCTTTATCTGGGCCGCCTTTGAAACGTCAAAGCTTATCTCCTCGTCGCCTGCACGGACCGTGACCGTGCCGTCGTCATACGAAAGGAGCGTGCCCGTAAACGCCTTTCGGCCGTTTATCGGGGAATAAAGCTTTACGCTTACGTCGTGTCCGATATATTTCATAAAATGCCCGGGACGCGAAAGCACACGCTCTATACCGGGAGAGGATATTTCAAGGAAATACGCCTGTTCTATCGGGTCCTCGCGGTCAAGTATCTCTTCAAGCGCACGGCTCACGGCCTCACAGTCGTCCGTAGATATGCCTCGCTCGTTTGAATCGATATATACGCGCAAAAACCAATCCGCGCCTTCCTTTTTAAACTCCGCATCCCACACATAAAGCCCCAAAGACTCTGCAATAGGCGAAGCCCACGCTTCAACTGTTTTTGCTATATTTTTTTTACCTTGATCTTTCTTCAAGCTGCACCGTCCGAAAATTTCTGTTACAAAAACAAAGAGCGGGAACGACCCACTCTTTGACTACTACTATCTTTATTGGCATTTTAACACACAAAAAACCAAATTGCAAGCCTTTTTAGCGTCTTTTTATGCATAAAACGAATATTTTTACCGTCTAACTCTCCATATGCCTCGAAATAAAGCCCGCAGCCGCGCAGATCACCTTGTGATCCGTATCGTCGGGCGTTTCCTTGTCGTCCGACGCGATCATAAGGACTGCGCCTATCACGTCGCCCATGGTGCATATGGGCGCGGCTGCGGCGACGCAGTATTTATCCGACGCGTCGCATACCGGCAGTCTCTCATCCGTGCGCTCCCGCCTGTACGTTCTGTTCTGGCTCATAAACTCCTCAAGCGCGCCGGAGACGCGGCGGTCTATAATATCCCGCTTCGCCGGACCCGCCGCCGCCACGATGTTGTCGCGGTCGCACACGGCGCATGCGCAGTTAAGAAACCTTGCAAGCGTTTCGGCGTATTCAAGCGCATACGGCGCAAGCTCGCCTATCGGCGAGTATTTTTTAAATATTACTTCGCCGTCCTTTTCGGTGAATATTTCAAGCGGATCGCCCTCGCGTATGCGAAGCGTGCGCCTTATCTCCTTTGGTATAACGATGCGGCCTAAGTCGTCTATCCGTCTTACGATACCCGTTGCCTTCATATTTTCCTCCAATAATACATTTTAAAACCGACGTTTCAAGTGTAGTATCTGTAAGTTTTCTCGAATTATGCAGGATCTTGATTTGACGGGCGACAAAAAACATGTTCGTCCGCATACTCCAAAATCATAAAAAGAGCCGCTTACCGGCGCGGATAAACGGCTCTCCGTTATAATTTTTGACTCTCGATGCGGCTTTGTCAGTCGGTCAGGGCGGCTTCGGAATGTTCATAAAGCGGCAGAAACGCGCCGTCCAGAACGAACACCTTCGCCTCGCGCACGTCCGACGCGCTTTTTACGGTCTTTGTCACGGCGCCGTTTTGCGGCAGCGTCACGAGCGCCGCATCCGTCATGCGGCCGCTTTCGTCATATAGGGCTACGCAGGCCTTGGCCGCGGCGCTTCCGTTATAGAAATCAACGGTCAGGGTCACGCAGCTTCCGGCGTCTGTTTTTTCAAGCTTTATATTTCCTACGGGCGTATCCCTTATCTCGTCCGCCGCAAAGTGAACGCGGGCGTTCAAAAGATTCGCGTCTGCGCTCGGGCTAAGATCCTCCGTAAGCGCCTCCCACGCCTCGGCGTCTCCCAAAAAATAAACGTCCGTCAGGCTGTCGCACCACATGAACGCGGCATACCCGAACTGCGAAACGCTTGCCGGAACGGTTATCGTCTTAAGGCTTGTGCATCTTCCGAACCAGCCGCCTATCTTCGTTATCCCGTCGGGTATCACTATGCTCTCAAGCGCGCTCATGTTCTCAAAGGCCGAATAGCCTATCTCATTTACGCTGTCCGGGATCAGAACGGCAGTAATCTCGCCGCACTCCGAAAAGCAGCTCTCGCCTATCTCCGTTACCCCCTTAGGTATCGCGACCTCGCCCTTTCTTTTAACGGGACAGCGCACTATCTTTTTCATGTCCTTGCTGTAAACGATGCCGTCGGCGACAGAAAACGTCTCGTTTGCCTCGTCTATCTCAAAGCGTTCTATATTCGTATTATCGATCGACGGCTCCTGTGTGAGCGTCGCGGGCAGTCTGAGGGTCGTTATTGTCTCGGGGCAATATATAACAGCCGTTTTGTCCTTATTGTATATCACGTTGTCGAGCGAGGAAAACTTCGTGTTCCCCTCATCAACTGCGATGCTTTTAAGACTCGGCATATTCTCAAAAGGCGAATTGTAGAACGTTTTAAGTCCTTTTCCTATCTTTATGCTCTCAAGGGCGGTGCAGTCCTTGAACGCCCGGCCGTATATGGTCTCCACACTGTCGGGTATGGTTAGGCTGGTAAGGTGATCGTTGCCCTCAAACGCATAAAAATGAATGGACTTAACCGTTGCGGGAATACTTACGCTCTCCTTTCCCGCCGGGCACAGATAGAGCGAGGTTTTTCCCTTGTCGTATACAACGCCGTCCACAGAGGCGAAGTCTCTGTTCATGGGATTTATGCTTATCTCTTTCAGATTGGGGCAGCCCCGAAACGGGCGAAAGCCGGCGCTTGCCTCATCCGCTATATCGTAGTCAAGCGACGCGGGGAGCGAGACCGACGTAAGGCCCGTGTAATAATCTTCTCCCTCCGGCTCCATAAATATAACTCCTATGCTCTTTACGCCCTGCTTTATTACTACCGATCTTATATCCTTATGGTATGCGTCCCACGGCCATGTGCCCGGATCCATATAACCGCGCACATCGCCCGAGCCGCTTATTGTCAGCACGCCGTCATAAGACAGCGACCATGAAACGTCCGTCGTCCACTCTCCGGTTTCGTAATCCCAGCTGCAAAAGCCGCTGTCGATCAAGTCCGCGGCAGATGCCGACGCCGTGATCGCCGCACTCAGCGCGGCAATAAAACAGACGGCGCCCAATAATTTTATCAGCTTTTTCATCGCAGTCACGTCCCTTTTCTTTGCCTTTTTAATTGTTCGGCCAAAGACGACCTATCAAGAAAATTATACCGTTTAGCGCCAGAGAAGTCAACGCGGCGAGGGAGTTTTGACCGCCGTGTGAGAAACGCGGATCGCTGAATGAAACGGATCATAAGGGATTTTGATTTGGCCAGATATGTGGTGTTGAAAATGCGAAAAAAGCGCGGTATAATATATTTATAATTTCTACTATTGTAGATTTGTGTTATGTGGTTTTTTTAATACGCCCGTAAACAACGTTCCCAAAAGCGTTTGCCGCACTTATGCAGCAGACGCTTTTTACACTTTTTGTTAAAAATGCTTGACATCAATAACATAACACAATAAAATTTAAATTAAGATAAGCCGGATTTACCGTTAATTGTATACGTAAGTATTATCAAAGGAGGATCTATAATTATGACGTTAAACGAGTTTACCCGCAAATATCCGCAAAGCAAAACACTGCGCTTTGCCCTTATCCCCATTGCTGAGACCCAAAAATACATCGAAGCCCGCCATGTGCTCGACGAAGACGAAGCCCTGGCCGAAAGCTATAAAAAAATGAAAAAGACCATCGACGAGTACCATAAAAGCTTTATAGACGAATGTCTCTCAAACGTTACGCTGAGCAATCTCGAATCCTTTTATCGGCTTTACACGTCGTCTGCCGACGAGCGCAAAGAAGAAAAATGGAAAATATCGTTTGACGCAGTCAAAATTGCCTTGAGAAAGGAAATCGCTGCGTCGTTCACCGACAATAAAAAATATAAGCAACTCAACAAAAAAGAGCTTATACAAAAAGAGCTTGAAGGGTGGATAGAAAAAAACGCCCCGGATCTGTATTTTGACGAAAGCTTCAAGAGCTTTACGACGTATTTTACGGGCTTTAACACGAACCGCATGAATATGTACACTGCCGAAAAAAAATCCACCGCCGTGGCGTTCAGGCTGATAAACGAGAATTTGCCCATCTTTATAAATAATATGCGCGTATATGAGATTATCCGGCCTCACCTTTCGTCAGAGCTTGAAACGCTTAAAGGTGAATTGGGAGAATATTTGAACAGGCGCGCACTTAACGACTTATTCACTCTCGAAAACTATAACAACGTTCTCACGCAGGGCGGCATAGACGAATACAATCTCATCATCGGCGGCAAAAAAACGGACAAATCGCTGTTTAAGGGAATAAACGTATATATAAACCTCTATAATCAGAAAAATCCGAAGGACAAGCTACCGCTCATGACGATGCTTCGAAAGCAGATACTGTCGGACCGGGAAAGCGTATCGTTCCTCCCGGAGGCCTTCGACGACGCGGACGCGCTTCTGGACGCGGTCAACGGCTTCTGCCGGGAGCTTACCGCAGAGAAGGACGGTAAAAGCGTGCTTGCGGAATTGAAAGACGTTTTATCCGCGCTCCGGGACGGCGGTCTTGACGATTTATACGTAAAAAGCGACGCGATAACCGCCATCTCCGTCGCTATATTCGGCGATTACAGCGTAATCCCGCGCGCCGTTTACGGGGAAGATCGGTCGGATGACGGCGAGAGCCGGGGAAAAAGGAAAGATCCCTCGTATATTCTCCTTGCGGAAGTCGAAAAAGCCGTTGACGCATACGTGCGCAAGCTTGACTCGGACGTGTACGGCGTACGGGCGAACGGGGATAAGCTCGTCAGCCGATATTTCGCGGCGGGCGCAGACGACAGGACAACCGCGTTCGTCGAGGCGTATAAGAACGCGGACGCGCTTTTGAACGCTCCGCGCGAGGACGGCTGTAAGCTCGGGCAGAAAGACCGAGAGCTTTTAAAGGCGTTGCTTGACGCGCTTTTAAAGCTATATCACTTCATAAAGCCGCTCTATGTGCCGTCCGATGCGGAATATAAGAAAAACGATGCGTTCTACGGCGCGTTCGACCCGCTGTACGGGCATCTTGAGCCCGTCACGAGACTTTACGACAAGGTGCGCAACTTCGCGACGAAAAAGCCGTACAGCACCGAAAAGATAAAGCTCAATTTTTCAAGCAGCACCCTTCTCAACGGTTGGGACACGAGTAAGGAAAAGGCTAATCTCGGCCTGCTCTTTATAAAAGACGGCAAATACTATCTCGGCATAATGGACAAGAAGCATAATAAGAGCTTTGAGAACGTAAAAGGGTCTGACGGTTCGGACGTATATAAAAAAGTGCAGTACAAACTGCTGCCCAACCCACACATGAGCCTCCCGAAAAATCTCATCCCTACAAAAAACCCTAAAAAACACGGCGCGTCGGATGAAATAATAAGTATCAAAGAAAATAAAAGCTTCACAAAAGGTGAGCATTTTTCAATATCCGACTGCCACAAGCTTATTGATTTTTATAAATCAGCAATATCAAAATATGAAGGTTGGGACGTATTCGACTTCTCGTTCTCAGATACGGACACGTACGCCGACATAAGCGCGTTCTACCGTGAAGTAAGCGAACAGGGGTACAAGATAACGTATAAAAACATAGACGCAAAATATATTGACTCTCTCGTAAAAGAAGGCGAGCTCTATCTCTTTGAGATATACAACAAGGACTTTTCGCCTTACAGCAAGGGGCGTCCCTCGCTCCACACGATGTACTGGCGCGCGCTGTTCGACGAAAAAAATCTTGCCGACGTCGTATATAAGCTAAACGGCGAGGCCGAGGTGTTCTACCGCAAAAAGTCAATTCCAAAGAACGTCACGCACCCAAAGGGACAGCCGATAGAGAAGAAGAACCCGAACGCGAAGGAAAAAGGCGAAACGTCGCTCTTTGATTACGACATAATCAAAGACAGACGCTATACGGTCGACAAGTTCCTGTTCCACGTGCCGATAACGATGAATTTCAAGGCGAACGGACGAAGCGACATAAACGACGAAGTATGCACGTACCTGAAAAACAATCCGGGCGTAAATATAATCGGCATAGACCGCGGCGAACGCAATCTGCTCTATATTTCAATGATAGACAGAAGCGGCCGCGTCGTTAAGGATGAAAAAGGCAGGCCAATTCAGTATTCCCTCAATACGATAACGGGAAAATACACGGACCGAAGCGGAAAAGAAATCCCGTTTGAAACGCCGTATCATAAAATACTCGACGAGCGCGAGGAAAAGAGAAAGGCTGCGCGCGAGAACTGGGGAGCCATAGAAAGCATCAAAGAGCTGAAGGCCGGATACATGAGTCAGGCCGTCTCGCATATCGCGCGCTTTATGGTGAAGTACAACGCCATAGTCGTTATGGAAGACTTAAACAGCGGCTTTAAGAATACGCGAAAAAAAGTTGAAAAGCAGGTATATCAGAATTTCGAAAAGGCGCTTATCGAAAAGCTCAACTATCTCGTCTTAAAGGACTGCGGCGAGAACGAGCCGGGCGGACTTTACAACGCGCTCCAGCTCACGAGCAGATTCGAGTCGTTCGAAAAGCTTAAGAAGCAGTGCGGCTTTATCTTCTACGTTCCGGCGTGGAACACGAGCAAAATAGACCCCGTGACGGGCTTTACCGATCTTTTGAAGCCCAAATATGAAAATATCGCAAAGGCAAAGGCGTTTTTCTCGAAATTCAAGAGCATATCGTATAACGCAGACGGCGATTGGTTCGAGTTCTCCTTTGATTACAACGACTTTACGGACAAGGCCCGCGGTTCCCGCACCGAATGGACCGTATGCACACACGGCGACACACGATACAGATACGACCGCAGCCTTAATAACAGCAAAGGCGGCGTAGAGACGCGAAACGTAACGAAGCACTTAAAGGCGCTCTTTGACGGGAATGATATCGACTGGAAGCGCGGCGATATTAAAGAAGAGATACTTAACCAAAACGGTGCCCGCTTCTTCGCCGAGCTCATTTCCGACTTAAGGCTCGTGTTTGCTTTAAGATACAGCTCGGCAAGCGTCGGACGCGACTTTATCCTCTCGCCCGTGGCCGACGAGAACGGCGTTTTCTTCTCAAGCGAAGCGGGCGCGGACGGACTGCCCGCCGACGCGGACGCGAACGGCGCGTTCAACATAGCGAGAAAGGGGCTTTGGGTGCTTGAACAGATAGACCGCGCCGAAGGCTACGGCGACTGGACGACAAAGATATCGAACGCCGAATGGCTGAGATACGTGCAAACGAGGTTTAAGTAAGATGGAAGAGCCGATACAGATTGCCTGGATAAATGATTTTATATTCTGCCCCGCCTCAATATACTTTCATAATCTTTACGGCAGCCGTGATGCGCTTGCTTTCAAAGAGCAGGCGCAGATAAACGGCACTCACGCTCATAAGACCATAGACGAAGCAAAGTATTCGACACGCGCCGCCGTAGTGAGCGGGCAGTCTGTTTACTGCGAAAAATACGGCCTGCTCGGCAAGATCGATGTCTTTGACGAAAAACACGGCGTTTTAACTGAGCGAAAAAAGAAGATTTCCGTTATTTACGACGGCTACGTTTTCCAGATGTACGCTCAATGCTTTGCGCTGCGCGAAATGGGATATACGGTAAATTCGCTCAATCTTTACAGTCTGGATGACAATAAGCGCTATCCTTTAAAGCTTCCGGAAAACGATAAAGATATGCTCGTAAAGTTTGAAGCGGCGATAACCGGTCTGCGAACGTTCGATTTATCGAATTATAAGCAAACAAACGAAAGCAAATGCAGGGCTTGCATATACGAGCCTCTCTGCGACAGGTCGTTATTGGATTGAAGGAGCAAAAAAATGATTTCAGCCGGTGATTTTTCAAAAAAGCAAGTTCTGTTTGTCTTTTTCAGCCGCGGAGAAAAGCTTTCGTTCTCCAACGATAATCTCGTCGTGAAAACAGCCGAGGGAAAGATAAAATTTCAATGCACCTGTTACCGAATATTCGCCGTTTTTGCAATCGGAAGCGGAAGCATCACAAGCGGGCTTATACAGAGAGCAAAAAAATTCGGTTTTTCCATCATACTGCTCACCCACAGTATGAAGCCCTATCAGGTTATAGGCTCCCGTCTTGAAGGCAATACCCTGCTGCGCAGAGCGCAGTATATGTATGATTCACTGGATATCGCCGGACATCTGATTAAAAACAAGATTGCAAATCAAAGGCTGGCCATTTCAAAAATAAGAACAAAAAGCGAAAAGCAGACGGAAGCGATAGCGCTTTTAAAAGAATACGAAGACAATATATCAAACGCCGATACTCTGCATACGATACTCGGGCTCGAAGGAAGCGCGTCGCGGATTTATTTCCCTGCCATATTCAACAACACGCTTTGGCAGAGGCGTGCTCCCCGCACCAAATGCGATATGATAAACGCACTTCTGGATATCGGATATACGATACTGTTTTCTTATATCGACGCGCTTCTTGGCTGCTACGGTTTTGATACATACTGCGGAGTGCTGCACAGGGAGTTTTATATGAGAAAGTCCCTCGTATGTGATATCGTAGAACCGTTCAGGCCCCTTATAGACAGCGAGCTGAGAAAAGCAATTAACCTGAAGAGATGCAAAGAGGACGATTTTATTGTTAAGCAGGGGCAATATTTGCTCAAATGGGAGAAGAACGCCGAATACACTGCATGGCTTGCCAAACCCATTATTGAAAACAGGGAGGAGATATATTTATATATTCAAAGTTATTACCGGGCATTCATGCGGCATAAGGACATACAGGATTATCCTGTCTTTTATTTTGGAGGGCAAAAACCGTGATTATTATAAGCTACGATATATCAGACAACAAAAAGCGGACCAAATTTGCAAAGTATTTATCCAAATTCGGTTACCGTCTGCAATACTCTGTGTTCCAAATCGAAAACAGCGAGCGCATATTGAATAATATTATGAGCGACATCGACAACAAGTTTTTAAAGACCTTTGATCAAACGGACAGCGTATATATAATAAAACTAAATCCGAATTGTGAAATAGTAAGATACGGCTATGCAAGGAACGAAGAAAGTGATATGATAATAGTAACGTAAGGATTATTTGCAAACCTCGGTCTTCATGGCGGGATTTAATATGTATATAAGGAGTTATCTAATAAAAACAGCCAAATTTTTATGTATGTTAAACAAAACCGGATTGCTTAATATGTGCGATCCGACTACGCAGGAGTTGGATAACTCCTTTGAATTTCTACTATTGTAGATCGATACAAAGGGCAATGTACGGTATACGGTTGGATAACTCCTTTGAATTTCTACTATTGTAGATGATACCAATTATCTGTATTCACTTCATTGTTGGATAACTCCTTTGAATTTCTACTATTGTAGATCTAGCGCATTTGCTAGGATGTTTGCTAGGTTGGATAACTCCTTTGAATTTCTACTATTGTAGATTCCTCCTCCTTCGTCTGTATATGTGATTGTTGGATAACTCCTTTGAATTTCTACTATTGTAGATCCATTGCCGACAATTACGCAATAACGGTTGGATAACTCCTTTGAATTTCTACTATTGTAGATTTTCAAGTATTCTTACCATGCGGGACGGTTGGATAACTCCTTTGAATTTCTACTCATTTATCAAAAAGCGCCTGATGCTTCCGCACCAGGCGTTTTTTTATCTTTCACGTCCTACATATCATTGCGCCACGTTATTATCTTCTTCTCCAGTATCGTGATGATCCCCACGACTATCATCGCAACTATGGACAAAAGCAGTATCGGCGCAAATACGCCGGCGCCGTCGAGCTGCGTCATCATGCGGCGGCTGAAGTAGCCAAGTCCGCTCTGCGCGCCCAGCCACTCGCCTATGGCCGCGCCTATTATCGAGATAGGTATCGCCATCTTTATCGACGAAAAGAAATACGGCAGCACGCACGGGAACTTGAGCTTCCAGAATATCTGCTTCTGTGTCGCGCCGAGCGTGAGCATAAGCTCCACGCGCTCCGTCTTTACCGACTGAAAGCCGTCAAAAAGCGTTATCGCCACGGGAAAGAAAGTCATAAGTATCGTAACGAGCACCTTGCTCCATATAGAATAGCCGAACCACAAAACGAACAGCGGCGCAAGCGCTGTCGTAGGTATCGTCTGCGACGCTATGATTAAAGGATAGAGCGCCTTTTTCGCTATGGGGCTTCTGTCCATGAGCACCGAAAGCAATACGCCCAGCACTATCGAGATAAGAAGACCCACGCCCACTACCTCCATCGTGGCCGGAAGATGCGCCCCGAAAAGCGGCCCGCGAAGCTCCCACAGCCTAACGACCACCTGCACGGGAGAGGGCAGTATATACGCCGCGTTTATGCCCATTGCCGCGAACTGCCACGCCATGATTATCGCAAGAAGGAGTATCACCGCAGGGATATTTGCATAAGCTCTGTTCTTCATACCGTATCCCTCCGAAGCATCTCTATAAGGCTGTCCTTAAGCTGTGCCGCCTCCTTGTTCTCCAGCGATCTTCTCGTTCGCGGATAATCGAGCGGCACCTTTATCGACGTAAGATGCGTTATCGGCGCTTGTTTTACCGCAAGTATGCGGCTTGAAAGGAACACTGCCTCCTCTACGTCGTGCGTGATGAACAGCACCGTCTTTTTCTCTCGCTCCCACTGCGACAGAAGCCACTCTCGCATCGTTATGCGCGTGATGTAGTCGAGCGCGGAGAACGGTTCGTCAAGCAAAAGAAGGTCGGAACCCGTGAGCACGGTGCGCGCGAACGCCGCGCGCTGGCGCATACCGCCCGAAAGCTCCGACGGCATTTTTTCCTCCGTGCCAAAAAGCCCCACGGTCTTAAGCGCCTCGCTTACGCGCGCGGCCATCTCTTCCTTCGTGTATCCGCCGCGTATCTCAAGCGGCAGCCTCACGTTGCCCGAAACGGTGCGCCACGGGAAAAGAAGGTCGCTCTGCGGCATGTATCCGCAGTAATTCTTTCGCCCCGCGATGCTCTCGCCGCCAACGAATATCTCTCCGCGGTCGGGCGAAAGAAGCTGATTTACAAGGCGGAATATCGTGCTTTTGCCGCAGCCGGACGGGCCTACCACAGACACGAACTCGCCTCTGTCAACGTGGAACGAAAGCCCGTCGATTATCGTATAGTCGTCGGCGTCATATTTGAATGAAACGTCACGAAATTCAAGCATCGCTATCGCCTCATTTCCCACGCCATGTCCCAAAAACGCTCTTCAAGCACGGAGCATACGGTGAATATTTCCGAAATGCGCCGTATCTCGCGTTCGCTCTTGCCCGCGCAGAGACGCTCCGTCATAGCCGTAAGCTTTTTATTCTCCTCGGCGTACTCCTCGTTCGAGTAGCCCTCCACCCATTCGCCGTAGAACGGATGCTTCGCCGCGTCGGGATTTTTCTTAAGTATATTCTTAGCTATGACCTCGTAGCTGAGCGCGCACGCCAAAATAGACGCCGCCGCCTCCGCCGCGCCGTATTCGTATGCCGTGCGAAGCATATACGAGCCGTAAAGCGCCGTATCGGGCGCGGCGGGCGTGTTCTCCGCCTCCGAAAGCGATATGCCCAGCCGCTTCATATAGCCTCTGTGGATATCCATTTCAACGTCGAGTATATGATGAAGATAATTCGCAAAATAGCGCATCGTCTCCGTATCCTCGGCCTTTGACACGCCGAGCGCAAACACCTTTGCGTAGTCAATGAGATAGAGATAGTCCTGTATCATATAGAATTTGAACTTCTCGCGGTCAAGACTTCCGTCTCCGAGTCCCAAAACGAACGGATGGCTGTCGTAGCGCGCCCAGATATCTTTCGTTTCGTCCAAAAGACGAGCTGCAACGGACATAAGCTCACCTCTCCTCGGCGAAATAGCCCGTCACGTTGAAGGCATGCTTCATCGGACCGGAGCCTCGGCCTAAATCGAGCATCGCTTCGAGCGCGCCGGAGATATACTCCTTCGAGCGCTCCACCGCCGTGTCCATATCGAATCCCTTCGCAAGATTCGACGCTATCGCGCTCGAAAGCGTGCAGCCCGTGCCGTGCGTGTTGGGATTGTCTATGCGTCTGCCCTTGAACCATTTGAAACCGCCGTCGCGGTATAAAAGGTCGTTCGCGTCGTTTAAGCTGTGGCCGCCCTTCAAAAGCACGGCGCAGCCGAATTCGTCGCCTATCTTCTTTGCTGCCGTCTCCATATCCTCGGCGCTCTTTATCTCCATGCCCGAAAGGATAACGGCTTCGGGGATATTCGGGGTCACTACGTCCGCCATCGGTATAAGATACGTCTTTAACGCTTCTACCGCGTCGTCGTTTATGAGCTTCGAGCCGCTCGTAGCCACCATAACGGGATCCAAAACGACGTTCTTTGCGCCGTATTGTTTCAACTTCTCTGCGATTACCTTTATCTGCGGTATCGAGAATACCATACCTATCTTTACTGCGTCGGGCGTAAAATCGGTGAATATGCTGTCAAGCTCCTGCGAAAGGAACTCGGGCGTTATCTCGTATATCGCCTGCACACCCACGGTATTCTGCGCGGTGAGCGCCGTAAGCGCGCTCATGGCGTACACGCCGTTTACCGTCATCGTCTTTATATCCGCTTGTATTCCGGCGCCTCCGCCGGTGTCGCTTCCGGCGATCGTTAATGCTGTTTTCATTTAAATCATCTCCCAAACAGATTGCATTACTTTTCTTATGCGACAGAAGGTGGTGCCCCCGATCTGCCGCTGTGTGTGCGCAAAACAAAAAGCGGAAAACCCAAAAGAGGTTTTCCGCCCGAAAGGACTTTCTTTTGCCCGCGGCTTCTTATTTCCCTACGTTGGCATTATCCAAATCAGGTTATGGGTATAGGCGAAAAGCCATTTCTCAGCCCGCTCGCGCGAGCTCCCCTCTTTGTTAATTATATTAACGCATTTGCTAACATTTGTCAAGATAAAATTGGCGCGCATAGGGCGCGGATATCTGCGGGCACTTTACCGGCAGCGAGGCGCCTTTGTCTGTATTACGCTTTTTTATTATCAGTCAATCGAATTAACGACCAGCATGATCTCTTCATAAGTCAAATCGCCCGGATTCATGCCGAAGTATATGCCGCTCATCACAAAATGAAAGTATCCCGTTTCGGAAATATTACTTGGGATGTTATCCGACGTAAGAATTGCGTCTTCGGTCTGCGGTTCAAAATTCGTCACCTGAACCGAATAATCTGCGGTATTCCCGTCGCCAGTCGTAAAATCGACCCTCAACATATAATACTTGCTCCCGTCCTTCATTGTTGTTTCATAAAGGCTTGCATTCCCGAAGCGGTACCCGTCAACGGCCGCAGACGGAAGATGCGTGCTCAATTTTTCAAAGCTGTACGCCTCATCCTCGGTAAGTTCTTTCAGCGATGCGTCCGCAATGTCCGCCAGGCTTTTATCTGCGGGATATACGGCAACGCTCGACACCACGGGATCAATGCCTTCGGGCACAGAGCCGCCGGGCATCACCGTACCGTCAACGCCCGTTCCCGCATCACTTCCGACAATGTCCTTTGTGCCGAACCAATTAAGATTGATGCCTGCAATTCCGATTATTGCAATAAGCGCCGCCAGACAGACTACGGCAGAAAAACACAGTTTTTTTGCCTTTTCGGTGCGTGACACAAAAATCGCCTTATCCTTTCTTTTGTGAACACGGCGGTTTTCCTCAAGTATTGCAGAAAGCATACGCTCGTTTGCGGAATCGCTCGGTTCGATTTTATCCCATGAAGCAATGATTTTACTGTTCTTCATTGAAATCATCACCTAACCTTTCTTTGAGGATGGCACGAGCTTCGTGCAGATAATTGCGGACTGTCGATTGCGGCTTCTTCATGATGTCTGCGATTTCCGCGCCGCTGTATCCCTCGCAGTAATACAGATAGACTACGGTCCTGTACTTTTCAGGAAGCTCCATGACCACATGAAAAACGTCATCTGTCTCAATTTTGTCCGGGCCATGAAGATCATAGAAATCTTCTATATTCTTCCGCTTCCGCCACCAATGCCGCAGAACATTTTTACATACGTTTGAAGCGGTTCTTATCAGCCATGCCTTTTCATGATTTTCACTGCAAAAAGCGGGAGCGCTCTTGATCAGCCGAAAGAATGTATCCTGAACCGCATCCTCTGTATCGGCGGGATTTTTCATATAAGCAAAGCAGACCCGATAAACCGTCGTAACGTGGCGTACATAAATTTCCGCAATCTCTTTGTCAGTGCGCAGCAAAGATTTTGACATCTCGCCTTGCCTCCTTTCACTGCTAATACAATTGATGACGCCAAAATGTCGGATAAATTGAAGTAATTTTTTATAAAATTATAACTCTGTTTTTTTGTAAACGCCCTTACCGCCTCAAAACTTCGCCCTCGCGCATGCATACGCCGCTTAAATGTGGTAATATGAATATATCGTACAAGGAGGCTCATATATGATAGATAAGGTCACTCTGAATGCGGCAAACCCGCGCGACGATGAATACGGCCGCCTCATGCTCGAGCGCATGAACGAGCATCACGCGCTGCTGTATGCATGGGGACACGGACATATTTCCGTAGAAAATGCTAAGAATATCCTCGACGTCGGCTGCGGCGGCGGAAAAAACCTTTACAACATGGCCAAGGCCGCGCCGCTTTCGCATCTTTACGGCGCCGACATATCACAGGCAAGCCTTAAAAAGACGGCCTCGCTCTGCTCCTCGCTTATAAAGGCGGGACGACTTACGCTCACGCTTTCGGACGCAGACGCGCTTTTATATAAAGACGTCACATTTGACGCGGTAACTGCGTTTGAAACGACGTATTATTGGAAAAATGCCGCCTCCGCGTTCAAAAACATATTGAGTATGCTTTCCCCCGGCGGCGTTTTCCTTGTATGCAACGAGGACGGCTGTCTGTCGGGGAACGAGGAGATAGGCCGCGCGCTTTCTATGACGTTTTATTCGGCAGACGAGCTTGCCTGTCTTATGCGCGGCGCGGGATTTTCAACTGTTTTGGCCTATACTCATGAAAACGGGCGCTGGGTATGCGCCGTGGGTCGTAAGGATATATAAAAAAAGAGAGTGCTGTTATGACTGATCACATGAAAAACGCGGATAAAAAGGCATATGAGCATAAGATTAAAATAGCTGTGGCGGCAGATATACATTATCTTTCGCCCTCTCTTATGGAAAACAACGGGCTTTTTTCGCGTCTTGTCGTATCGAACGACGCCAAGACCGTAGAATACGGCGATGCGCTGACAGACGCTTTTTTCCACGAGATCGCGCAAATGCGCCCCGATGCGCTTATAATCGCAGGCGATTTGAGCTTTAACGGCGAAAAAGAAAGCCACTTGCGGCTTGCCAAAAAGCTGAAGCCTATAAAGGACGCGGGCATATGCGTGCTGGTTACTACGGGAAATCATGATATATCGAATAAAAAAGCGTTCTCATTCTCGGGTACACACGTAACAGAGACAGGATCCGTAACGAGCGGCGGCTTTATCGACATCTACGGTGATTTCGGATACGGCGGCGCAAAAAGTCGCGATGCGGCCTCGCTTTCGTATACTTTCGATCTTTGCGGTACGCTCATTGTGATGCTCGACGCGAACTCCCCCGCCTGCCCGTGCGGCGTGTCTTTAGACACTCTTTCATGGCTCGAGGCAAAGCTTTTTGATGCGCGGCGAAACGGGATGCGCATCATCGCAGTCGGACATCAGAATCTGTTTCGTCACTCCATATTCGATAAGGGCTACGTCATAAAGAACGCGGCCGCTCTTTACGAATTGTTTGAAAAATACGGCGTACGCCTCTTTTTGAGCGGGCATATGCATATACAGCACATTTTAACGAAGGGCGGCGTTACGGAGATCGCGACCTCCGCGCTGCCGGTAGGCGCATGTCAATACGGCGTCGTCACCTTGGACGGCGACGAGCTTTGCTATACTACAAGGCGCGCAGACGTTTCCTCATGGGCTCTTTCGCAAAAGATGAGCGATAAGAACCTTCTTTCGTTCGCCGATTATGCCCGCCGCCGCATGGACGAAAAGACAGCGCTTCAAACGACTAAGGAGCTTTCGGATAAGCCCTTCTCATCCGATGAAAAGCGTGCGATGATATCATATGCGCAGGAAGCGAATTTCGCCTATTTTTCGGGCGACCTGCGCTCTCTTGAAGACCGTGACCCAAACGGACGCCTCGGCGCTCTGTGGGAAAGGAGCGGCACGTTCACGGGGCGGTATCTTTCGTCGGTGCGAAAAGAAGCGGGACGCGACCATACGCGGTTTGCTCTGTGATAATAAAAAAAGACGCCCCCGAAAACGGCGCATCTTTATTTGCTATGCTTTTAGTTGAAGTTAAATATCTCAGTATGTAACACCCCAAAAGCCTTGACTTTTCTATGAGTTTGTGGCATCCTTAAAAAGGATTATTATAACCTTAGTCCTCTGAGGACAGACAAAGCCTCTGAGGACAGACAAAGCCTCTGAGGACAGACAAAGCCTCTGAGGACAGACAAAGCCTCTGAGGACAGACAAAGCCTCTGAGGACAGACAAAGCCTCTGAGGACAGACAAAGCTTCTGAGGACAGACAAAGCCTCTGAGACGCGTATTATGCCTCGGGGGATTATATGGTGTTCTTGCCCTCCTTCGAGACTGCCGAAGGAGGGCTTTCTCTTCCCTCCGGAGAAACTGATCGGGGAGGTGACAACAATCGGCAAGCATGTATCATCCGAAAAGAAGAAAGGAAAGGATCGCCGGGATATCCTTCTGATCGTTTTTGCCGTTATCGCGATCCTGGCGATCCTTGTCGCTGTTTGGGCTATCATGACGAGAAACAAAGACGCACCGACAAGCCAGGCGATCGAAGCGCCCGCTGCCCTGACCGAAACCCAGGAACACTTGACTGATCAGATCGCGCTGCCGCAGATGGCATGGATCAACCTGGACGCGGATAAGACGGAGCAGGCCAAAACATTTACCAATCCTGCGGAAAATTTTGCCCAGTTTCGCGTCACCATCTTCATGGACGGAGAAGTACTATGGCAGTCAACATTTCTGAAACCCGGCGAAACCTCAGCGCCGATGGTGCTGGTACATACCCTTTCTCCCGGAGAATATGACGCTAATTTAATCTATGAATGCGTCACTAACGACGCTGCAAAAACACCCTTGAACGGCGCAAACAGTCCTATTAAGCTGAAAGTCTATTGATTCAAGACATATAATACTACAGGAGGAAAGACCATGAAAAGATTTTTTGCTATCGTGCTGGCACTCACTTTGTTGTGCTGTCTGTCCCTAACGGCGTATGCAGACACCAGCGGCAGCCAGACTCTTACGGTTACGATCCCGGAGGCGCAGATCATCACAAGCGCAAGTGTGACGATCCGTCTGCCCTCTGCCGGAGCAAATCCGTCTTTTGCGGCAAACACAGCAGACGCCGAAAAGTATACCGCGCAAATCACCTCAGTTGTGGACGAGAACGGCAGCAATCTATATGACAGTACCACTTACACCTATGAAGCGGGAAAAACATACACGCTCGCCATTCAAATCGACCGTATCAATCCTTACAAGTTCGACAATACAGAAGGCGGTCTGAATACGCTGACCGTAAACAATACCCTCTCAGCAAATAAGAATACTCTAAATTAGGAAACCGGAATCTATACGCTTGAATACACAGTCCCTGCCGGGTCTTCTTCGAGCACAGCGATCACAGATGCTTCTGTGACTATGACGCTTCCGGCTGCGGGCGCACAACCCAACCTGAACGGAACAGTCCCCGACGAAGCTCACTATGAAGTAGACAGTATCGTAATCAAAGACGGAGATACTGTTATGACCGATTCCGATACATTTGAGGACGGAAAAACCTATACGATCATCGTCAAAATCAAAGTCAAAACCGGCGAAGAAGGAAGCTATACGTTGACAAATGATACGACGCTCACCGTTAACGGCAGACAGGCTACCCGGTATACCTCTCTCGGCGAGTATATCCTTTATTATACTGTCGAGACGCAGGCGTCGCCTGAGTGGACGCTGAACATCCCGGCCAGCGTGACGATCAGTACCTTTGAGCCGGACGGAACACCCATCTTCACAAGCGACAATACGTTTATTACCTGCGACGCCGAAAATCAGGATCTGCTCGGTCACAACAGGCGTATTTCCTACTATATGCAGCATACCGGAACTCTGACAAGCGGGACCAATACGATCCCCTTCACCGTAGTATATCTCGGCGGTGAAAGGGAGATCCCTGCCAACGAGATGCGCAGGCTTGGATATTACTCCTATTTGAACTTACAGGGTGGCAGCATCCCCGCCGGGTATTTTACGACTTCGTCTTGCCCTTCGGCACTTCTGATAATCACGGAAAGTGACTGGTATTCTGCTGTGCCCGGAACGTATACGACCACGGTCACTTATAGTTCCGCGTTGGAGAACCTTAATTAGACAAAACTGCTGATTAGATCGGGGTAAGACAGATGAAGAGAACAATCGGCATACTGATTCTCATTCTTACTCTTTCATCTGCCCTGTCCCCAAAAGCATATGTGGATTCATTCGGCACACGGCTCATCACGGTGTCCATTCCCTGCACCGTTACCCTGATCATCGGCGAACACGGCGCGGTGCAGGTAAAATGAAACAGGTATGGCATGACCCAAAGGTCATGCCATACCTGCCAATTGTAATAAAACTGTCTTATGCGGCGAAGCCGAAAGGCCGCGCCGCTTACTCTTTAAAAAATATCAATAATTCTCTGCGTTTATCTCGAAATAGCTCTGCGGATGAGCGCATACGGGGCAAAGCTCCGGCGCGTTCGTTCCGACTACGATATGACCGCAATTTCGGCATTCCCAAACCTTCACTTCGCTCTTTTTGAATACTTCCTGGATCTCAACATTCTTTAAAAGCGCGCGGTAGCGCTCCTCGTGATGCTTCTCTATAGCCGCTACCATGCGGAACTTGGCCGCAAGCACGGGGAAGCCCTCCTCTTCGGCAGTTTTTGCAAAGCCCTCGTACATATCTGTCCACTCGTAATTCTCGCCGTCGGCCGCCGCCGCGAGATTTTCGGCCGTATTGCCTATGCCGTTTAGTTCCTTGAACCACATCTTTGCGTGTTCCTTTTCGTTGTCGGCCGTTTTAAGGAAGAGAGCTGCTATCTGCTCATAACCTTCCTTTTTAGCTACAGACGAATAATACGTATACTTGTTGCGCGCCTGCGATTCGCCAGCAAAAGCCGCCTCAAGATTTTTCTCTGTCTGCGTGCCCGCATACGGATTTTTATTCTCTGTCTTTATTTCCTCCAACTTGTCGCCCTTTGCCTTGCATTTGGGGCATACAGCCTCGGCTGCGCTCGGAGCCTCAAACACCTCGCCGCATATCTTGCACTTGAATTTTGCCATAACTTTTACCTCCCTTTTTTATTTATAATTTATATTTATGGTTTTACTGTTCCAGCTTTTTTATTCCCGCGTTTATTCTTCTTAAAGTCTCGTCTTTGCCTAAAAGATACGCAATCTCCACGCCTCCGCCGGGAGTCACCGCCTTGCCCGAGACGGCAGTTCTCAGCGGCCAAAGTATCTGACCGTTTTTAACGCCCTTTTTCGCCACAATACCCATCATGGCGTCGTGTATCGCATCTATAGTCCACGTTTGAAGCTCGGAAAGCACAGGGAGAGTTTCCTTTAACGCCGCAAGCGAGCTTTCGGGAGTCGTCTTCATTTTCTTATGAACGTACATCTGCGGATCATAGTCAGAAAGCTCGTTTAAAAAGTCGGACTGCTCTGTAACATCGGTAAGCTTTGTCGTCCGCTTCTGAAGAAGCGTTGAAAGCGTGTAGATATCAAGGTCCTTGTCGTTTAAAAACGACGACAGACGATCCTTTACAATCTCATAGAATTCTTCGGGCGAGAGCGCCTTTATATACTCGCCGTTTAACCATTCGAGCTTTGCCGGGTCGAATATGGCGGGCGACTTGGATATGCCCGACACGGAAAACGCCTCTACAAGCTCGGGAAGCGAAAATTTTTCACGCTCGCCGCCGGGCGACCAACCGAGAAGCGCTATATAATTTAAGATGGCGTCGCTTAAATATCCTTTTTCTATAAGGTCTTCGTAAGATGCGTCGCCGTTGCGCTTGCTTAACTTGTTCTGCGCGTCCTTCATAACGGGCGGGCAATGAACATACTTAGGTATCTCCCAGCCGAACGCCGAATAAAGAAGGTTATACTTGGGCGTTGAAGAAAGATATTCCGAGCCTCTGATTATATGCGTGATCCCCATAAGGTGATCGTCTATGACGTTTGCAAAGTTATAAGTCGGGAACCCGTCGCTCTTAATAAGTATCTGATCCTCTATCTCGTCGTTGTCAACGGTTATAGTGCCGTACACCTCGTCGGTAAAGGAAGTCGAACCTCCGTCGGGTATGCGCTGCCTTATAACGAACGGCTTGCCCGCAGAAAGATTGGCCTTTACTTCCTCGGGGCTCAGTCTCAGGCAGCGGCGGTCATATTTCTGCGCGCCCTTATTGTCGTGGCCGTGGGGCTGCTCCTCTTCGTCCTTGCCGCAGAAGCAGTAGTATGCGTGACCGCGCGCAATAAGCTCCTTTGCATATTCCATGTAAAGGCCCATGCGCTCCGACTGAACGTAAGGGCCGTAATCTCCGCCCACGTCGGGGCCTTCGTCGTGCTTAAGTCCCGTCTCCTTCAAGGTCTTATATATAACGTCCACCGCGCCTTCAATAAATCTGCCGCGGTCTGTATCTTCTATCCTCAGTATAAAGCTGCCCTTATCCTTTTTCGCTATAAGATATGCGTAAAGTGCGGTACGTAAATTGCCCACGTGCATATATCCCGTGGGACTTGGCGCAAAGCGTGTGCGCGTCTGCATGGCGTTGTGACCTCCTTGGTAGTTCTTTGAATGTTTTTTTAAATTATATCATATTTGCTTCATATAATCCATACAAAAAAGAAATTATGCTATTCAATGCGAAAAAGAATTATAGACCTTTTGTTCTAAAAACGTACTTCCGGCTTTAAAGCAGAGGAATATTTTCAAAAATAAGCGAAAAACATTGTCAATCCCATATTAGTTATGTTAATATAAATAGAATAAATAATAATAAAAGAGGTGCCCTTTGTGAATTATACATTTTCCGATAAAATAAATCCCTTAAAACCCTCTGCTATACGCGAGATATTAAAATATGCGTCAAATCCCGATATAATCCCGTTCGCGGCGGGCAATCCGGCTTCCGAATCTTTTCCCGTTGAAATAATGGCAAAAATAAGCGCAGATATATACGCGCACGACCCCATTCCCGCGCTGCAATACGGCATATCCGAAGGCTTCGCGCCGCTCATCGCCGACTTAAAGGCGCGAAACAAGTCTCACTTCAACATAGGCCGTGATTTTGACGACACGGTGATACTTTCGGGCGCTACTCAGGCAATGGATCTCTCGACAAAGATACTCTGCAACGAAGGCGACGTCGTTATATGCGAAAGTCCGTCGTTCATCGGCTCACTCAATGTGTTCCGTTCATACAATACAAAGCTTGTAGGCGTTCCCATGGACGACGACGGCATGAACATAGAGGCTCTTGAAGATGCGATAAAGTCAAATAAAAACGTGCGCTTCGTCTATACGATACCCACGTTCCAGAACCCCTCGGGAAAGACAATGCCGCTTCACAAGCGCAAGGCCATGTACGAGATCTGCAAAAAATACGGCGTGCTTATATTGGAGGACAACCCCTACGGCGAGCTTCGCTTCGCTGGAGACGACGTGCCGACGATAAAATCTTTCGACGAGGACGGCATCGTAATATATGTGGGCTCGTTTTCAAAGACGCTTTCGAGCGGCATACGCCTGGGCTTTTGCGTAGCTCCGGGGCCCATAATCGCAAAAATGACCGTTGCCAAGCAGTGCTCCGACGTGCATACGAATATGTTCTTTCAGATACTTGCTCATAAATTCTTAACGGAATACGACTTCGACGCACAGGTAAAGAAGGTGCAGTCGATATACGGAAGAAAGAGCCGCCTTATGCTCGACGGCGCAAAGGCTCATTTCGACCCCCGCGTAAAGGTAGTAACGCCCGAGGGCGGCCTTTTCGTATGGTGCGAAATGCCCGTCGGCACCGATATAACGAAGCTTACGCGCGCGGCGCTCGACAAAAAGGTCGCAATAGTGCCGGGCAGCGCCTTTTTGGTAGACACGAGCGAAGAAAGCTTTGCGATACGCCTTAACTATTCCACTCCGTCCGACGAACAGATAGTGCGCGGCATGGAAATATTGGGCGCGGTAATAAAAGAAGAACTAAAATAAGCGACAAACTGGGAAGGTAACAAAATGAGCGATAAAAAAATAATTTTAAGCGGAATACAGCCCTCCGGCGCAATAACGCTGGGCAACTACTTAGGCGCAGTCTTAAATTGGGTAAAACTTCAGAACGACCCCGAAAGCCAGTACGAGTGCTATTATATGGTGGCCGATCTCCACGCGCTGACGGTACGCCAGGAGGCAAAGATACTTAGAAAGCGTGTGCTCGACACTTATGCCCTGCTTATAGCATGCGGCCTCGATCCTGAAAAAACGATGGTATTTATCCAAAGTCAGGTGCCCGCTCATGCGGAGCTTTCGTGGATACTCTCCTGCTATACGCAATTCGGCGAGCTTTCGCGCATGACTCAGTTTAAAGACAAAGCTCAAAAGCATAAAGACAACGTGAACGCGGGCCTTTTTACATATCCCGTGCTTATGGCGGCCGATATACTTCTTTATCAGGCGGACCTTGTGCCCGTAGGCATAGACCAAAAACAGCATCTGGAGCTTGCGCGGGACATTGCGATACGCTTCAACAACACATACAGCCCCACTTTTAAGGTGCCGGAACCTTTTACCGTAAAGGAAACGTCAAAAATAATGAGTCTTACCGACCCGACTAAAAAGATGTCGAAATCGGATACTAACGAGAACTCCACGATAGCCATTTTAGACGACCGCGACACGATAATAAGAAAGTTCAAGCGCGCCGTTACCGACTCGTTTGCAGAGATACGCTTTGCGCCCGGCGAAGAAGGGCGCGAGGGCGTGACAAATCTTTTATCCATATATTCCGCCGTAACGGGCAAGGATATGGACGTATGCGTAAGCGAATTTTCCCAAAAGGGCTACGGCGACTTAAAGCTTGCGGTCGGAGAAGCCGTATCCGATGCGCTCGCCCCCGTGCGCGAGCGTTTTGCGGAAGTTTCTTCGGACAAGGCTTATCTTGAAAAGATGTATACCCAGAACAGCGAACGAGCAAAGTATTTATCGAATAAAACGCTCTCCAAGGTATACAGAAAAGTAGGACTTATAAGATAATAATTTCTGTCTTTAAAAGGTGCAGTTATGATTTTTAACAATATTGACATAAATATCATAGCGCTCATTGCAGCTTTCGTGCTTTCGGGCGTCATATCGTTTGCCACTACGCCGCTCGTCAAGGTGTTTGCGACCCGTGTCGGCGCAATGGACGTGCCGAAAGACGACCGGCGTATGCATAAAACGCCTATTCCCCGCCTCGGCGGAATGGCGATATTCATGGGCTTTATCTTCTCTATGCTCGCGTTCTGCGATATAACGACGGAGCTTAGAGGCATAATGCTCGGATGCATTGTCATAGTCGTTTTGGGCGTTGTAGACGATATAGTGCAGCTTAAAGCAAAAATAAAGCTTGCCGGACAGGTCGTGGCAGCCGTAATACCGCTGTTTTACGGCGTGAGAATAGAGATGTTTTCCAACATTTTGCCCGTGGGCAGCCCTTATATCTCTCTCGGCTTTCTTTCCATACCCATAACGATAATATGGATAGTCGGCGTTACAAACGCCGTAAACCTTATAGACGGGCTCGACGGCCTTGCGGTAGGCGTATCGGCGATATCGTCTCTTTCGCTTCTGTTCATAGCGCTGTTTATAGCGGAGCCTCAGGTGGCGATAGTAATGGCTGCTTTGACGGGCGGCTGCGTCGGCTTTATACCGTATAACTTCAATCCAGCAAAGATATTTATGGGCGATACCGGCGCGATGTTCTTAGGGTACATCCTCGCTACGATATCCATAACGGGCTTCTTTAAGTTTTATGCGATAATATCCTTCCTCGTGCCGTTCCTCATTATGGGTCTGCCGATATTCGATACGCTGTTCGCTATCGTCCGCCGTCTCGCAAAAGGACAGTCGCCCATGACTGCCGACCGCGGACACCTTCACCACAGGCTCATTGACATGGGCTTTTCTCAGAAGCAGACCGTTGCTATACTTTATATCATCAGCGCGCTTTTGGGACTGTGCGCAATAATATGGGCGTCCGACGATATGTTCAAGGCGGTCATTCTGCTTGTGAGCATTTTCGTAGTGGGCTTTATCGCCTTTAAAATATTTGAACGCGAACGCGCGCACAGAAAGGCGCTTGACGAGCAAAAAAAGAAGGAAGATGAAGAGCGGCACCGTATTTTGGACGACGACGACATTTGAATAAAAGATTTCTATGAAAAAGATCGTTATTTCTATCGTTATTATCATAATAGTATGCGCGCTTGCCGGATGCAGCTTTTCCGGCGGAGGCAGCGCAAAGGACGGCTTTCCTTACGATTCGCTTGAAAGCGACTCCGTTAAAAGCCGCGACGATGTAGTTAAGCTTTCGCTTGACGGCGAAAAGCTCGGCGAGCTGCTTGCGCATATAAAAACGCCTGCCGAATATACATGGACGTGCCGCGTAACGTACATGTTCGATGAAGACGAGGCGTCTTATACCGTCGTAAAGCAGGTCTCGGGCGCACGCGAGCGCTGTGACAAATACTCATCCGCCGGCACACAGCTTATGTATTCGATATACGACGGCGAAACGCTTAGCGTTTATGACATGCAAACGGGCGAGACCCTTGTCCGCGAAGGGTTTGACTCTGATTATCTGGGAAGCACGGCAAGCCTTTGCGATCCCGTGCTTCTCCTTAAAAACGGACCGTCCGAAAACATCTCGGATATCACTTTCGAATATGAAGGGGCCGACGCCGTGATATCGTTTTCTTACGGCGATCCCGAGCTTAAGTTCATAGAAAAGTACGCTGTCCGCGCTTCCGACGGCATACCCCTGCGCGTTGAGAGCAAGCTTGGCGAGCAAACGGTGTATACTCTCGAAACGGTGGATATCGAATATTTCGTGAGCAATGAAAGCGTGTTTTCATAGCCTTCGATGCGAGTAATAAAGATAATATTATTAAAAAGCAGGCGCCTTTTTTAAACGCCTGCTTTCCTTTTGGGCCTCGGTCCAATAATAATAAGCGCGCCGAAAAAAAGTTGGGTAAAACTAATTTCGACGCGCTCTTTTTCGCTTACTGTATTGAAACGATTATCATTACGATATTGCTTTCGGGATTGTGGCTCTCTTCGCTCACGGTTACTCCCAGCTCATCCATGCGCTCTTTGAATATCTCAAAGTCTTCTTCGCTCATCTCGTAAACGTCATCTTCTTTGAGCGTATAGCTTAATCCGTCAAGCGATCCCTCAAGGCTCGACTGTGTTATCGTTACCGACGCTACCGTCGCATATTCGCTGTTTTTTAGCATATCGTCTTGCGGGGCGGATTGGATAGCCGCTACAAGCGGTACGCTCTCATCGGGGATGTCGGTAAAGTCCTGCGCATCGTCAAAAGTTTCTGCCTCGCTGCTTTCCTGCATTACTGCGTCGGCCGCATCGTAAGACTCTGCGGCGTATTCTTCAGCCGATGCTTTGCTACCGGACGAACTGCTGCCGGACGAGCTGTCTCCGGACGAACTATTGCCCGTATCCGCTGCGTTAAAAAGATGCGGTTTTTCCTGAGGCTTGGCCGCCGCTTCATCAAACTCGTAATCATTGATGTCCTCAGATCCATTGACTGTCTCATCGGTCGCACGATCATACATATTTTCGCCCATGTCGCTTGCGCCTTCGGTCGCATTTTCGCTTACGGCGCTTCTCGGGTTTTCAATTATTGCGTCTCTTTTATAGAGCGTGCCGTCGATCACATTATAAAACAGCACAACGACAAGCACCACGCACGCCGCCGCAAGCGAGAAATACGGCTTGAATCTTATTTTTTTAGGTTTGAGGCTCTGCGCCGCTATGCGCTCGGTGACTTCGGCCGCAAAGCTCTGCGGCACGTCCTCTTCGGGCAGCCTTAAAAGCGTATCTTCAAGCGCGCAAAGCTCATGATACTCATCGCGGCATTCGGAACACATTTCAAAATGCGCGTTGAGTTCTGCCTCCTCTTCGGTCGTTATCTCTTTGTCGATCTTCTTGAAAATAAGATCAATATACTCATTGCAGGCCAAATAAAGTCACCTCCCCCGTAACTTATTTTTGCCGTTTGTTCTTTATGACGGCCATGAAAGCGTTTTTGTTCCGCTTTCATGAAGTTGTTCTTTAATTTTTAATCGTGCGCGGTTAAGACGCGATTTTACGGTACCCTCGGCTATCTGTAAAACATCTGCTATCTGTGCGTAGCTTAGATCCTTTATATACCTAAGCATCACCACGTCACGCTGGTCGGCAGGCAGCGTGTCTATTATCTTCATTACGCCAAGAAGCGTCTCTCGCCCCTCGTAGCTCTCCTCTACAGAGGCCTTATTGTCGCGCGTTTCAAAGAAATTTTCATCGTCGATAGACATAACTACATTGCGCTTTATTTTCTGTGTTTTTCTAAGCCAATCAACACATTTGTTATACGTTATGCGGTATATCCACGTTGAAAACTGCGCCTCTTTGCGAAATTGCGCAAGATTATTGTATACCTGAATGAATACCTCCTGCGACAGATCCAGCGCGTCGTCCCGATTTTTCAGATACCTAAGTGCGAGGTTGTATACTTTCTTTTCATACTGCTTTACAATAAGCTCAAAAGCGTTGGTATCGCCGCCAAGCACTTGTTTTATGATCAGATCTATATTATCGTCTCTTTCCAAATCCTCGCACCTCCTTTATAAAAACGTATTCGTGTCCTCATACGATGCGATTATATCAGCCGAAAGCGAATAAAGCCCGTCAAGCGATGAAACGGTATTTGCGCGGTTCTTATAGACGGTTGCATTTTTTATGCCCTTTATGTACCAGTTTATATGCTTGCGAAACTCACGCATAGCGGCGCGCTCCTCTTTATAGGAACACATAAGCTCTGCGTGCTTTATCATCGTCTCCATGCGTTCGCGCATGGAGGGGCGCTTCGGCTCTTTGCCGCTTTCAAGATAAGAAATAATATCGCGAAATATCCACGGGTTGCCCTGCGCGCCGCGCGCGGCCATAACGGCGTCGCATCCCGTAAAGCTCAGCATATGCGCCGCGTCCTTCGCAGAAAAGATATCGCCGCTTCCCGCAACGGGCACACAAAGCGCGTCTTTTACTTTTTTTAAAAGCTCAAGGTCGGCTCTGAGCGCATAAAACTGATCGCGCGTGCGCGCGTGCAGCGTTATAAAAGATGCGCCCGCCTCCTGCATCCTCAGCGCAAATTCAACGGCGTTTATATGCTCCTTGTCCCAGCCGCTTCTGTGCTTTACGCTTACGGGAAGCTCTGTTGCGGCACATGCCGCTCTCACTATCTTTTCTGCAAGCTTGGGTTCTTTCATAAGGGCGCAGCCCTCGCCGTTTGATACTATCTTCGGCGCGGGACAGCCCATATTTATATCGTAGCCGTCGGGATGAAGCGAAAGCTTCGTTTCTATTATGTTTATAGCGCGCGCTATTATGTCGGGCTCGCTTCCGAAAAGCTGGATAAGAAACGGGCGTTCGCTTTCTCCGAATGCCAAAAGAGATTCCGTCTTTTTATCATTATAGCATATTGCTTTTGCGCTTACCATCTCTGAAACGCAAAGACCGGCGCCCATGCCCATGCAGACTTCACGGTATGCTCTGTCGCAAACTCCCGCCATGGGAGCCAAAAATATATTATTTCTTACCTTTATGCCTGCAAAATCCATAAATGCTCCCGCTTTCACATATAAAATCAGTATACATCATAATTTTAAATCGCGCAACTGTTCTATTTTGTTTGATACAGTTATGACCCGGATTTTTTATGTTTTATCAGTAAAATATTCTTTTTTTGTTATCTAATCATCGATTATAATCTCACATTATAATGTTTCCTATTGTTTTAGGCTTTTCAATAATAATATCACAAAGATAATATGTTGTAGCGTAGTCGCTGATGACTCTTGCAAAACCGACAAGTTTTTTCCATTATCCAGCCCGCACGCCATAACACGATGAACGCTGCATAGACTTTTCGATCTGCTCAGCTGAACGCTTATCTGCCCAATACGTAATACGAAGAAGTCGGATGACTGCATCGACGTTCATTTTTTCTGATCCATCAACAATGCTGTATTTCATCGCTATTTCTTCCCCTTACATTCACAAAAGCAATTCCCGCCGTGCTTTCATAATATTCGCATACTCGATTCCACCCGCATAGGTAAACCTTTTCTGATACTTTTTCCACATGTTCAGAAGTTCATTGCTTTCAGATATTCTCTCGATTATCCCGACGCGGTCTGCTATACTTTCCACGCTGCCCCGGTGCTCAGCGGTAGCATTAAGTGCCTCCTCAAACAGCTGTTTGTCATATTCCTATGTTGTACTGAGAATATAAGCATCATAATAATCCCTTGGTCTTGTATTAAATACACCACGGCTGAGAATGGTTTCCGCCTTTTCTGCCATCACAGTTTCAATATTGTATCCCCATAGACTGATCTGCACACTCTCATCGAAAATCCCGCCGAACTCATATAAGACAGCCCCCGGCGTGATGACATCTCCCGTAGAAACATCAACAGAGAGAGGCGTGACTATCGTATCGTAGATCGCATTGATTCTCACACAATAGCCGCCATAGATATCATCCTTTCGAATCGGGTCTATGGATATCGTTTCAAAGGACACGTCATCACCCAGATCGATTTTGCTGATTGTGTTTACTGCATCAAGGATTTTTTCTTCTGTCAGTGGCAATCTTTTGAGTGTAGTGTCCAGATCCATTGTGGATCGGGTGTCAAGACCTACAATTGCTGCAATCAACATGCCGCCTTTGATCACAAACTTGTCCCTATATTCCGATCGTGACAAACGGGCCAGGAACCGCTCAAACATATAGTTTTGGAGAACCACCTGTGCCGCTATACGTTTGTCTTTGGCATAGTTTCTGATTTTGGCTTTCAAACTCATCGCCTTTGAACTCATAGCAGCACCTCCATATATTTTCTCAGCTCTCCCTCCACTTTGAACATTTCAGCATAGACAGAAAGTCGATTCAGATCCTTGTTGTCAGAAGCCGCATAATTCTTGATGGCAGAGATCACCGTTTCCTCATCACAGCGATTCCGAGTCCGCAGGAAATCGCAAATCGTACGCTCAACATCATAACATCGCACCGGATGTCCAAATGTGGTCGGCTTTTCCATTACACCGACCTTGTGCCACACTGGTTTAATATAAAAACAGATACACTCATCCTTAATCGAACCTGGTACAACCTTGTTGCTGGGCATGGTTATTGTATGCATGAACGGAGTCCGATCGGAAATGCCATGTAGGAACAACGCGCTTTCATGCGAAAAAACAATGCTCTCTGACCTGAGCATCAGCGTATACATATCGTCATGTACAGCATCAGGGATAATATAAACACCCTGTCGGATTCTTTCCAGCAGCCCGGCTTTCACATAATTGCTCAGAGTTTGTTTGGAAAATCCCAGTTCCTGAACCTGCGAGGTGGTGACCATGTTGTTGTTTTTCGATAGTGCATCCATAATTATCGGATTAATGTTGTTCATGGAAGCACCTCCTTTTAGTTGACTTTCGTTTGGAATTATATCACATCTTCTTTCGAAAGTCAACCTCAAGGAACCACCGGCACGAAATAAGACGCCCCAGAAGGAGCGCCTGTGTGATGGCCAAAGAGACTCGTTTTCATTCCTTTATAGACTTCACAGGATTGCCAGTTTTTACAAACATCAAGCCATGCTGCAAGGCCTGAATACTTTTCCAATTCAGCAATTGACAGTTCAATCGCGCTATTACTGCTTCCGCTTGCATGGAAAACTGTCGGGAACCTTTTCAGTGATTCGTCAAGGTAGATCATCACGCCTTAATTGACGCCAAACGGACAGACACCACCAACAGCATGTCCGAACAGCGTTTTCAAATATGCGGCCACATCATAGATAAACTTTGCTGTACTAAACTCTCATTTGTTGTAAATCTGTCGTAAAACGCGGTTTGGATAAAATTGTTATCCTTAGAAAGCCGCATAAACACTGGGTTTTTGAGCCTTTACCGAGAGACTTATTGAAATTCACATAAGATTCACAATTTATATTACGGTATGACAGACAAACGCCTCCGAACTGATTGATTCGGAGGCGTATTATTTATCTTATTGATTCGTTATTTTGCAAATGGGTCCGTTCGTCTATACAGGCTTTTACTCCTCACTCACATTGCAGAAGCGCATGAACATGGTAGCGATCTGTGCCCGTGTCGCGTTCTCATTCGGTGCAAGCGTTCCGCCGCTCATACCGGTGATTATGCCGTTCATCGTCATCCAGCACATCGGCTCATAAGCGTATTCCGACACGTCGGCCGCGTCGGAGAAATCGAGCGGAAACGCCCAAGCTTCGCTAAAGCCCTGCCCCTTTGACTGTGCATAGCGGTAGAGTATCGCCGCAAGCTGCTCGCGGGTGACCGAAGTCTCGGGGTCAAACGTAGTTTCGCTCGTTCCGTTTACAACGCCGTTTTCTGCCGCCCAGCTTACAGCGGGCGCGTACCACGCGCCGTCAGGCACGTCGTCAAAGGGATCGTCAGCGCCGGCGGGCTCTCCCTCAAGTCGCCAGAGCATGGTGACCACCGTCGCTCTCGTCGCCGTGCCGTCGGGTGCGAATCTGTCGGCTCCGACGCCGTTCATCACGCCCTCTTCGAGCGCCCAGTGTACGCCGTCGTGATACCACGCCGCGGGACTCGCATCGGTAAATCTGTTTAAGGGGCAGTCTGCGTCCGCGCCAAAGTCCTCTCCGTTATCGGGATCCGGCGACGCTATCATTGCGAAGACCGGTGTTACGGTGACCTTGGAGTCCGGCATGGTGAAGGAGTATACGCCGCTGCCCTTCTCAGTCACGGAAACCTCATTGCCGTTTTTATCCGTTACGGTCAGGCTGTCAAGCCTGTATCCCTCATCGGGGGTAACCGTGAGCGTCACTTTCCTGCCGTACGCCGCATTTGTGGGAGAAGCGCTTACACTGCCGTTCTGCGCCCTGTCCGTAGCGACCGCGTAGGTGACGCTGCCGCCGCCTCCTCCGCCGCCTCTGTGGGCAGGCTGCGCGGGCTTTTGCTTAAATAACAGCCGTAAGCCGTCGTTCGTTATCTCGCCGGGCCCCGATAATACTGTGATACCATTCCATTCTGTTTCATTGATCATGAACTCAACGTCATCCGGCTTTTCATAGCCCTCCGGGGTCTCGAGCACACGCATGATGTACACGGTCTCTTTTTTCAGACTCAGGCTCTCATGAGGCCCGTCAGTGCTTGTCCACTCATCGATCACTTTGCCGGTTTCCTTTTCGATGATCGTGATTTTTGCGCCCTGCAGTAAATCGCCTGTATCGGCGTCTATTGCAGTGATAAGATATATCTCACCGCTGTCCGGCGGCCAGCCGCCGGGCGCAGAGCTGATAAGTTCTCCTTCTCCATTGTCGTTCAAAGCGACTGTCAGGCCTTCCGCGTCGCTGAAAAAATGCTTCAGGTCTTCCTCTTTGAGGGTATTGCTTTCGGTTCCACGGGCGAACACGCCGGGCTCGTTCATCCATGTATTCACGCCTATCGCCGCGCCCTTCTCCAGAGATCCAGCGACAGTTATGGGACTGTCGGAGTCCAGATACACATTGCTCGTATTATTCCATTCATCTACGTTTCCCGTGACCTCGGGGCTGCCGGATACACTGAAGCTGCCGCCTGAATTCACAATCACGCCTTTCTCATTCCCGGTTATGCTGCCGCCGGTCATGATGAAGTTGCCCGCGACATACACGCCGTACTCGTTCCCGGTGATGCTGCCGCCGGTCATGATGAAGTTGCCCTCGACATACACGCCGTACTCGTTCCCGGTGATGCTGCCGCCGGTCATGAGGAAGCTGCCGCCCTTTCTTATGTTCACCGCGGTGCCGCCTTCCACACCCTCCGCAGGCTCGATGCTGCCGCCGAGAAGCGTAAGTGAAGATACGTTAATAAAGCCATCTTCAGTTCCAACACTGATAGGTCTGTAGTTATGGTATATTATTCTCCCTTTCCCGTCTGTGCTGCTGTCCATGATCGTCAGGCTGTCGCCGTTTATAATGGGCTCGTGAAACCCTTCTCCGCAGTCCAACTGCCATCCGTTCAGATCCAGCACCCCGGAGCATTCGTGCAGCGATTCATCAACAGTGCGATCCACATTCCCAGTCAGACGGACGTTTTTCCCTTTTTCCAGCCAGGCATACAGTTTATCCCAACTGTTTGCTTCAACGAATTCCGCATACTCTCCCACTACTACCGTCACATCGGCCGGGGGCATGATGAAAGCACGGCCCGCCGGGAAGGAGATTTTCGATGCATCATTATAATAACCACTGTCGCCATAAAACTCCCAACGGGAGTTCAGAATCGGACAGCCTCTGCCTGTATCAGGGCAGAGAAAGGCGACAGAGACTCCCTCCGGGACTTTGAAATTAATTTGGCCGTCTTCGGGCGCAACCGTACCAGTGACCTTCTGACCGTTCAACAATACGGTGACGTCGGCCAGGTATTTGATTTGGTAGAGCGGTACCGGCTTCACCAGCTCCGCTTCGCCATTGTTGTTCAGAACAACGATATAGGACGGGTCATCGATGGAAAAATGGGAAATGTCCTCATCGGTGAGGGTATAGCTATCAGTCCCGCGGGCGAACACTCCGGGCTCATAATTCCATGTGCTCACGCCTATGGCCGCGCCCTCCTCCAAGTGCCCGACGACGGTTAAGGGACTGTCGGAGTCCAGATACACATTGCTCGTATTATTCCATTCATCTACGTTTCCCGTGACCTCGGGGCTGCCGGATACGCTGAAGCTGCCGTTGTTCAAATTCACGCCGGTCTTGTTCCCGGTTATGCTGCCGCCGGTCATGGTGAAGCTGCCGTACGCACTCACAAGCGCGCCAAGCTCATTCCCTGTGATGCTGCCGTCGGTCATGGTGAAGCTTCCGCCGGACACATTCACGCCGGTCCCGCTTCCGGTGATGCTGCCGCCGGACATGGTGAAGCTGCCGCTGTTCCCGTCGTTTGGGCTGACTTCAATTAATACGCCGTTCCAACTCCCGGTGATGTTGCCTCCGGTCATGATGAAGCTACCGCCGGACACACACACGCCAGTCTCGATTCCGGTGATGCTGCCTCCCAGAAGGGTCAGGGAGGAACCAGTTTCAATGCGAATCGCGCAGTTGCTATGACATATTATTTTTCCTGTTCCGGCTGTGCTGCTGTCGCAGATCGTCAGTTTGCCGCCGTTTATGATGGGTGTGCTGAATTTATCTCCTCCATCCAGACAATAGCCGTTCAGATCCAGTGTGCCATTAAAGCTGATCGTATCCTCTGTTGTGCGGGTCACATCCTCGGTCAGTTTAACGGTTTCCCCGTCCCTCATCCGTGTCAACAGTTCTTGCCAGGAATCAGGATCTTCTTTCCCTCCATAGTACTCCGGGTCCGTCGGTTCCGGCGGCGCCGGGTCGTCGCTCTCTGTCGCCCTCACCGTCACATCGCTTTGGGGCATGGTGAAGACGTTTTCATTCAGGGGCACGGGCTGCCCGTTCGCGTCCGTTACGGTCAGGGTTGCCCCCGGCGTGAAGCCGGAGAGAACGACCATCGACCCCGCAGGGGCCTCTGTCACCTTCTGTCTGTTCACCAGGGCAGTGACCCCGCCCTCGCAGGTGATGGAGTACGCAGTCTCCGCCGCCAGCGTTGCCACGGGCAGCAGACTCAGCGCCAGTGCGGCGCAGATAATAAGGGACAGTATTCTTTTTTTCATGGAGGGCCTCCTTTTTTATGCTCAGTTTCAATAATCCTCAGGACGGATCAGTGCATTTCGATTTCTTTTATTTCGATTATACAACACAGATACGCTTTTTGCCACCGGTTTTTAAGTACAGCGTCATAAAAAACGCCTCTGTTTTTCTCATCATCTGTTACTCTCAGTTCCCCGGAGTCTTTATGCTGTATCCGGTGACAGTTTCTTGTCATGTATGCCGCGGCGTAAGGGTTCTCCTTCCGTGCCGCATCCCGTTCCCGAAGTATTTCGGTGAAGAAAAGTAAGAACGAGGCGTTTGCCTCGTTCTTATAGTAATACTGCGATTAACTTTTATACGGTCAAAAACTTGATGCTGTACTAAACTCTCATTTGTCGTAAATTTGTCGTAAAAAGCGGTTTGGATATAATTGTCATCCTTAGAAAGCCGCATGAACACTGGGTTTTTTACCTTAATTTTTTTTTTGTTACTTAATTGTATATAAAGTTTTATGAATATTTCTGTATGACAGGCATTTATTATTAAATTATCGATTATTTTTAAGGCATATGTTCGCCGATAAGGCCTAGATTTCCGCAATAAACTATGCTTATTCCAGATTAGACGGGCCAAAGCTCTCGGGCAGCAGTTCCTCAAGAGTATACTCCTTGTAATCGGTCGGGGAAATCGCGATAATCACGCGCATTTTTGTGGGGTCGCAAAACTCACGCATGACCTGTCGACAGATTCCGCACGGGGCGCAGTAATCGCTGACCGTATAATCCGCGCCGCCGACAATGGCGATAGCGACGATCTTCCTCTCGCCGTTCAGAACGGCAATATTGATTGCGTTATGCTCCGCACAGACTCCGGCCGGATACGAAGCGTTCTCAACATTCGCACCCGTGTAAATCTCACCGGAATCCATCAGCACCGCGGCGGAAACATTGTATCCGGAATACGGAGCGTAGGAGGATTTCTGATTCTCGATTGCCATTTTGATCAATTTTGCCCGATCAAAATCCGGGTCGGATACCGGCGCAGATTCCTGTTCGTTCTGCACACTGTTTTCAGTGTTCGTTAAGCTTTTCGCAGTCTCCTGATCGTTTCCCTGCGCGGCAGAACTGCAAGCGACACATAACAGTACCAAAACCATCGCTAAACATGTCTCAGCTAAAAAACGTAATTTTTTTTTCATAAAAAGCACATCTCCATATGATCAGACTCAGTTTCAATTTTGACAGTTTCATATTTTTCTTCATAATTTAACCGTAGTCAAGTAAGCAGACACGATTTGCGGAAGAAATCTTGCGGGATCAGATGCCGCACCTGATCCCGGAAGAGATTTTCTTTTGGTCAGGCGTAAACATTCCAAGAAAACCGTGAGGCCTTCCGGAGTTATAGAATCCTCCAATATATTCGAAAAAAGAAGACTTCAACTTATCCAAAGAGTGATAGATCCATCGGTTTGTTTCTTCTTTTTTGAGAAATTTGAAGAAAGATTCACAACAAGCATGGAAAAAGGGATAGCCCTTTTTCGAGAATGACTGTACTGCTTTAAGAGAATCCAACAACATTAATGTGTTGAGAACCTCGTTGTCAAGGGTAAAATCACATTTTCATATTATTTGACCGGATCTATGGGACAGACAGGTATCCGGAGTAAATAATGCGAGCTTTCATCCGCAGTGATAATAATGATTATTCAGCTAATCTTTTATCAGGCTTTCCAGGGTATCAAACAATACCTCCGGCTCAACTGGCTTGGACAAGTGAGCATTTAGTCCGGCCTGCATGCTGCGCTGTACATCTTCGTCAAAAGCGTTGGCGGTCAGGGCGATAATGGGAATTGTTTTCGCGTCGGCACGGTCTGACGCTCTTATAGCCTTTGTGGCTTCCAGGCCGTCCATTTCCGGCATGCGCATGTCCATCAGGATTGCATCGTAATAGCCCGGCTCGCGGGCTTCAAACAAATCCACGGCGATCCTGCCGTTCTCCGCCAGATCCACTTCCATCTCCCGCATAGCGAGCACCATCATGATGATTTCGGCGTTCACCTTCACGTCCTCCGCCAGAAGCACCCTGCGACCCTTCAGGTCTGCCGTTTTCTCTTCCAGCGCCTTATTCTTGCGGCGGAAAGCCTCCCTGAACTCGTCCATTACGTTATCGGCAAACAATGGCTTTGACACGAACGTGTCTACGCCGGCCTCTTTGGCTTCATCTGCTATCTCATCCCAATTAAACGACGTAAGGATGATAATGGGTGTATTACGACCGACGATTTCACGGATACGCCTCGTCGTATCCACACCGTCCATTTCGGGCATTTTCCAATCGATCAGGATCAGATCATAGTGCTCCCGTCGTCCGTAACGAATGCGAACCTTGTCCACACCCTCCCAACCGGATTCCGCAGTATCGCAGCTTATGCCCACCTGGCCGAGAATGATCTCGGCATGCTCCAGCGCGATCCGGTCATCGTCGATCACCAGCACGTTTAGATCCTGAGAAACCAGATCTTCTTCGGTCCGGAGATTCTTTCTGTCAGATTCGCCCAGCGTAACGGTCACCGTAAAAACAGTGCCCTTACCTTTTTCGCTTTCTACCTCTATGCGGCCGTTCATCAGCTCCACGATGCTCTTGGTGATGGGCATGCCCAGACCGGTCGAACCGTAGCGGCTGGTGGAGGAAGAGTCCTCCTGGCTGAAGGCATCAAATAATCGCGGTAGAAATTCCTTGCTCATGCCGATGCCGGTATCGCTGATAATGAAGCGCAGCGTCGCCTGCCCGTCATAGCGCGGGCCCTCCTCGATCACAAAGCGGACCGTCCCGCCCTCCGGCGTGAATTTGACCGCGTTGCCGAGAATGTTTATCATCACCTGCTTGAGCTTCATGGCGTCGCCGACGTAGGTATCGTCCACCTGCCCGTTGATGCGGCAGTCGTAAACGAGACCTTTGTCCCGGCACTGGCCGCTGACGATCGTGTTGACCTGCTCCAGGGCCTTGGCAAAGGAGAATTCCTCTTTCTTGATGGTCATGCGGCCGGATTCGATGCGGCTCATGTCAAGGATATCGTTGATGATCCCCAGCAAATGCTGAGCGGAGTTGCCGATCTTACTCAGGTATTCCTTGACCTTATCGCTTGCAGTGGGATCGTTCATCGCGATGTCGTTCAGACCGATTATCGCGTTCATCGGCGTGCGGATCTCATGGCTCATATTGGACAGGAACGCCGTCTTGGCTTTATTTGCATCCTCTGCTGCGCTAAGCGCCTCCGCCAGTGCTTGGTTTTTCGCCATCTCCTCCCGCATTTCCTCGTCGATGACTGTCAGACCGAGGCCCACGGCGTGTACTATATGGTCGTCACGATCCTCCGCGTGGCGTACGCCCGCAATACGAATCATTTCATAGTACTCTTTCCCATTTCTTTGGGCGAGATACCGATAGGCAATGATCAGATTGTTCGAAAGAGCCGACCGTATGTACTCGGGATCGATGAACCGCAGGAAACCGTCGCGGTAACTGTCCGCGACACAAAGCTCTGCATACCGTACAAACCGCTCATGATACGGAAAATGGATCCCCTCTTCTGTCTGCTCCGAGTCAGTGGGATCTTTCCGATAACAAACGGCATCGTTATGATCCAGATCGACGTGATATACACAGCGATAATCCGATGCCAGCGCGGTGATCATCTTGTCCTGCTGCTCTCGGCGCGATTGCTGCTTCAACAATTCCTCCTGCAGTGCCAGCCGTTCCTCCAGCTCGCGCTGCTTCGCCGCCTGGCTCTCGGCCAGCTCCGCATTTGCTTTTTCCAGTTCGACCCGGGCATTTTCTTTGTTTCGGATCTCCCTTCTGGATCTTCTGACATCGCGAACGAGAAACAGGATGATCAATGCAGCGATACCGAGAATAACGCCGCCAAAGAGCGCCATGTTATTTCGGATCATGTCCCAGACGGAATAGGAATACAGCTGATCCGTATAGCGGAACGCCAAATTCTGCGCATAATCAGAGCCCAGCACATTGATCCCCCGGTTGAGCAGTCTCAAAAGTCCGGCATTACCGATCTGAACGCCAAAGCAACGGTCGTCATCGTACGTCGTCTGGATCAGGGCCAGACCGCTGTAACGGCTGTTGCGCAGGATATCGTTCGCTCTCAGTCCGTTCAAAGTGGTGCAGCCCGCCTTTCCTTCGCTGACCGCTTTCAGGCAATCGTCGATCGAGGCATAGAAAACGATCTCAGCATCCGGATAATGGGTCATCACGAAGTAGTACTGCATACGGTTATTCTCATTGACCGCGAAACAGGATGTCGTTTCCTCCGTATACTCTCCGCGGTAGACCAGCTCCGTGGCGGCAGATACGACGGGAGAGGACTGGAAGATGCCGCTCTCCTCAGAGTAATACAGACCGCCGCCAACGGGGAAGGCCGTATCTATCTCTTTGTCGCTCAGGGCGGAGATCATCATGTCGTAGCTGTCGTAGCCGATAAAGGAAACTGAAATACGGCTGATCCCGAGCTCTTCCAGCATCCTCGAAACAACATCCCCGATGATGCCGGTTACATTTCCCGAATCATCCGTGTCGCTGTATGGCAGGTAGTGTTTCAAATAACCTACACGCAGCTTGTCGTGTTCGGAGAGCCACTGCTTTTCATCCGCGGAGAATGCCGACTCGAAATGCTGACAGGATAGTATCTGCTGCGCAGCAAATTGATATAGTTCGGTTCGTTCGCCGCAAGCTCCGTCTGCGCTTTATTCAGTTCAGTTAACAGTTCCGGGCGTGACTTCGCAACGCAAAGATAATAGTCTGAAGCACCAAACGCATATAAAAGCTCTGCGTGTTCCCGCCCGTATGCCCCGTCTCCTTCCGCAGCCATAACGTCAATATCATGGTTGTCAAAAGCATTAAAGAGGGGCTCATAGTCTCTAAAAAGAACGATTTCGGCCTGTACCTCGTGCTCATCCAAATATGTTTGCAGCACAGCAGCCATAGCGCTGTCTAAGACGCCGATCTTTTTCCCGTCCAGCGAAGAGGCGGCAACGGTTATATCCTCGTCTACGTCATGCTTGACGAGATTATATGTCTCATTGCCCATAGCCGCGTCCGGATACCCTATGATATCCTCGCGGTCCTCCCGCCAAGCAAGACCCGCGAGAAAATCTATATCGCCGTCCAGAAGCATCTGGTACAGGTCGCCGAATTCGCCATACACGTAGTCATAGTGCCATCCGGTATACTCTGAGAGCTTCTGATAGTACTCATAAGCGTACCCGGATTTGACAGTCCCCTCCTTTGCGCCTTCCTGGAAAATCTCGTTTTCATAATAGCCTACACGGACAGTAATACCCTCGCGGCCTGAAGCCGCCGCGTTTATCGGGACCGGCACTCCGACCGACAGGATAAGAAACAGCAGTATTGCAATGCAGGCCAAAAGCGCCGTATTCTTTCTTATCTTCATGCTTTTTCCTCCTTTTTGCATATTACCCGGTTATACTCTCAAAGTCCGCATAGCGCGTGTTCATTGATCGGCCATATACCGATACAGTGTTTTTATCAGATCGTCAGGCTTAAAAAGGCTTGTTCGCTGCGGTCAGCTTCTTTTCGTGTATACACTTTATCAGCGTTTTCGCCGTCCGGGCATAGCGCCCGGTCTTACTTCCCTGACGGGATACGCATCACGTCAGGGCTGCCTGAAAAACGCCGTGCGTCCTCATGTAACGGGCCGGCCGCGAATGCTGCTGCCCGGATGCATTTCGCTCGTCGATTATTCTTCAAAGCTTCCATACATTGTTACGGCTTCATCCACAGTGATCTCACCTTTTCCTACCCGGAACGCGGCGATCCGTATTTGAGCCGTGAGAGCGTCCGTAATACCAAGCACTTCCGGGGATACGGTCCGATTTGACGGCACCTGCCCGAAAGGCGCGTAAACCGAATCAAAAGACATATCGGTAGTGGGCGTTATCAGACGCTTCACGGAAGCCATCTCATTGAGCTCCTTATTTGAGATCAAAAACCGCATGAATTCGTTTGTCATCTCCAGATCATCGCAGCTTTTGTTAACGGAAAACTCCACGGAAGGACTGTCAATAAAATATCCGCCTTCCTCCGTCAACGGGATCGGGACAAAGGTGTAATTGAAAGGCGCATTGGTAAAGGCCTCAGACTGGCTCTCACGTTTCCTGGTCCCGGATACGGTATCCCCGGCGCAAATCATCATCGGCACGTCGCCCCCAAAAAAGCGCAGGATCACCTTGGTATAGTTGTCTTCGATCTTGTCACACGCATCGAGATCGATACACCCGTTACGAATCAACGCCTCAACTGCTTCCAATGCCGGACGCATGTATTCTCCCGCAGCAGGATCCAGTTCAACTGCGAGAGTAAGCGCCTCCGGGTTTTCGGCAAGCGTTGCCGCAAATAGCGGATAGGCAACAGTGTACATGAAACAGCTCGACGATTTAAGACTGTATCCCATCATGGGGCTTGCGTAACCCTTGCTGCGAAATTCTTCGCACACGGCCATAAGCTCCGTCCATGTGGTCGGAATGTTGAGCCCTTCTTTTTCAAACAGGTCTTTGTTCACTAACATGCCATAAGACCTGGAAAAAACCGGAACCATCAGCACGCGTCCTTCCGTATCATGGTTGATAAGGCCGGGGCGGATACAGCCCAGATCCAAAGTCAGAGCAGGATCCGAAAGATCCTCCGCAAGGGCAAATACCGGATCGTACTGTTCGTTCCCGATCATCGAGGCAAAGGAGAAGAAAATATTGGGCTTGTCGTTGCCTTCCAGCGCAGCGGCCAGCGTGTTGTTATAGTCGTCCAGTTTCACATAGCAAAACCGCACATTCGGATAGAACTCGTTGAACCGATCAAATTCCGCCTCAAGCGCCTCAAAGTTGTCATAGCTTCCGGCTACCGTGATACTGCAGCTTGTGCTTGTGTCAAGAGCCGGCTTGAACCCCGTGACCGTATCATCCTGCGTTTTACTGCCGCAGGATGTCAGCACAACAGCTGTGCAGAGGGCTAAAATGATGCATATCACCTTTTTCATGATTTCTTTTCCTCCTTTATCCTGCGGATCTCTTTGATGACAAGTCTAATGTCTACAGGTTTTGCAATATGTCCGTTCATGCCGGCGTTCAGGCATTCTGTGACGTTCTCCGAGAATGCGTCTGCTGTCATGGCGATGATCGGGATGGAAGATGCCCAGGGATCATCCAGCGTACGGATATTCCTTGTGGCGTCCAGTCCGTTCATGACCGGCATTTGGATATCCATAAAGACAAGGGCGTATTTTTCGCGTTTGGCTGCCTTCATCTTATCAACGCATATCTGACCGTTTTCCGCGCGCTCAGTTATGATGCCGTACATTCCCAGCATAGCGGAAATGATTTCCCAGTTGATGTCGTTATCCTCCGCGACGAGAATGCTCATCCCGGCAAGGTCGGAGTAATCATCCTCCGGCTCCGCAGACTTTGCTCCCGTTCCCATCAGCTCATTGATCTTATCGCATAGCTTTGAGCGGAAAAGAGGTTTGCTGATAAACCCGTTTACGCCGGCTTCCTTTGCCGTGTCTTCGATGTCGGACCAATCATAGGCCGAAATCAGCACACGCGGGATGCTGTCGCCGATCTCGGATCGGATGCGTCTTACAGTTTCCACGCCGTCCATACCGGGCATCTTCCGATCCAGGATCACGACACCGTACTGCCTGCCGGATTCCTGACGGCGCCTGATCATTCCCAACGCCGTCAGGCCGTCTTCGGCCTTCTCTGCAGCGACGCCCAAAGACTCCAGCGCGTCCACGGCGGTCTCCAGCAAGACCGTGTCGCTGTCCGCGATTAACACGTCGACGGGTTCTAACTGCATGTCGTCGAGTTGTTTGTCCGCAATCGGAATATCTAAAACGATGGTGAATGTGGTACCTTTCCCCAGCTCGCTTTGGCAGTCGATGATGCCGTTCATCAGATCCACCATTTGCTTCGTGATCGCAAGGCCAAGGCCGGTGCCTTGAATGGTGTTGACACGGCTGTCTGTCTGACGGGAAAAGGGCTCGTACATCTTTGCCATGAACTCGGGGCTCATACCCATGCCCGTATCGGCTACGATGTAGGTCAGCTTGACACAGCCGGGCGTTTTGCTTTCCTCCTCCAGCATATCTACACTGACGCTTCCGCCCGGCTCCGTGTATTTGATCGCGTTGGAAAGGATGTTGATATAAATCTGATTCAAGCGCAGCTGATCGGCATACAGATATTCCTTTTCCATACGATTTATCCGGAAACAGAAGTTGATATTCTTTTCCCTTATCATCGGCTGGGAGATGTTGACCAGGTTTTCGACCGTATCGACGATGGAGAAGACCAGCGGGCTCAGATTCAGCTTGCCGCTCTCCACCTTGGAGATATCCAGGATATCGTTGATCAAAGACAAAAGATGATTGCTTGCAAGGCCGATTTTCCGAAGATTATCCGCAACTGATTCCGTGTCTCCCAGGTTCTTCTCCGCAATGGTCGTCAAGCCCATAATAGCGTTCATCGGCGTGCGGATATCATGCGACATGGTTGAGAGAAAATCGGTTTTCGCTTTGTTTGCAGACTCCGCTTCCCGCGCAAGCTGCCGGTATTTCTTGTTGAAAAACCGCATATACAGCAGATCAATGACAAAAAGCATGAGCAGCCCAAGCGTAACAACGCCCGTCAACAGCCAATCCTGCGTGTCCCGCTGTAAACTGTCAGACGGAACAAAGCTCAAAAGTACCCACCCGCCTGTGGAAGTGATAGGGGTATGCGCCAACACGCAGTCCCTCCCTCGGGAATCGGTCATATGAAGGGATCCTGTTCCCGTCATGAGAGAAGCTTCCAGTTCGTTCATCCTGGACGGATCGATACTGTTGTAGGACTTGTAGAATTCAAGAAAATTATTGTTTTTGAAAGAGCGTCCCTTGATGATGTAATCACCCTCGCCGTCGATCATGGTAAACTCCGCGTCCTTGAATTCCTCCTGCGGGAAAACCCATTTATCCTCGAGATCAGAGAGCGGTATGACCCTAAGCAGGAGCGCGCTTCTCTCCCGTGCTGCGTCTTCATCCCAGAGCGTGATCTTGTTGCAGAAGGCAAGGGACTGTTCACCGTTTATCGGATTTGTATAGGCACGGGTGATATTGATCGAAGTGCCGACCGTGGAGATCCACTCCGTATCGCCGAACAAACCGATATTTTTATAGGAAACAGTAAAGTCATCCGGAGATCTGACACTTGGCTGCGTGGAAATGCCGCATAAGGTATCAGTGTAAAGCAGATGCGCGGAGGTATTTCCGACCACATGGGAATCGCGGATAAACTCCGCCGCTTCCTCCATGGTCATCCTTCTGCCGTCGATATAGAACGCCCGTAAATCACAGATGTTCTGTTCCCCTTGCAGATAGTTTTCAGTCACATGCTCCATCGCGATGGTGGTGCTTACAAAGCTCTCCACCTGACGCCGGTAGACAGCATTGCTTTCATAGCCGGAATACAGTATGACAAAGACCAGTATTCCTGCCATGATCGCGATATTGACAAGAGCGATCCACGCTTTTTTCATATCGATTTCCCATCCTTTTTCCGTATAGCTTCAGCCACTGAAAGCGCAATCCCGCAATGGCAGTTCACCTTTCGCATACGCGCGCCAATTCGTTCCGGCCCTTTTGGGATCGCTGCGATCAGCGCAGAATGATCGGTCTTCTTTCCTGCTCAAGGCAGCTCTGTGATCTCGCTGATCTGCACGAAGATAGGCCTCGGCGCAAGATTGCCCGTACTGCCTTTAATGGCGCGGCCCGCGCCGAATGCGACAGCCGGATCGCCTTTGTCTATTATGAAAACGATTGATGATAGGCACGATGGCGTCGGTGGGCTCATCCGGGTGATCGGCGTCCGGCTGTATCACATATTTACAAAATCAATTTATGCGAGTGCGTTTTTTTGCCCTTTTATTTTATCATACCGCCGAGCAAATTACAATAAAAAACAGGAGACAACCTGATTCAACTGATCCGGTCATGGCCCCTGTTCGTCATAATAATACTCCTATTCACTTTTATGCGTTTAAAACCTGCTGCTGTATTGAACTCTCATATGTCGTCAATTTGCCGTAAAATGCGATCCTGCTTAATTATCTCTGAAATATATCTGTAATTAGATATAATATCCCCATAAAGCTTTTATCTTCCGCAGTCAGCTCTTTACTTCTGCTTTTTTGGGGATCACAAAGCATCGTTTTTCCATCTTGTTTTTCAATCATCCCGAGAAACGGGAATTTGCGCCTTTCTTTGAGTATTCCAACAAACCGAAATCAGACACTTTAGATCCCATATGTCTCTTCCATCACCATGTCAAGAGGAATGCTTTTGAAGTCGTCTTTATTTTCTGCCGCTTCCGACAGGGCAAACATTTTTCTTTAATCCCCGCTTAAAGCCTGACTATATTTTGATGATTAAAGTATAACACACTACTATTTGCTTTACAAATAAAACCGGAGAAAAAGAATACGCAGGTCTCTGCTGTTTTCTCCATAAACGGAAAAACAACGCCCGGATAAATGTTTCCTGATATTGCTTGTGCGGCTTGATTCGGCGCGAAGAATAGTGTAATCTATAATTATATAAACAGAGAAATCAAAGCGGTGGACTTTGGGCTGTTTACAAATAAAGGTAAAAATATTTTTACTGCCAAAGGAAGGGATCATGCATATGAGGTTACTGAAGCGCTGTATTATAATTCTTCTGGTTCTTCTGTTGTCCTCAAGCGCCGCATTTGCGGCTCCGAATGATGCGCCTGCTGCTTCCGCGGGAGATGACGCGGTGACAACCGTTCCCGCGGATATGCCCTCGGGCTGGTCGCACGATGCCGTGGCGTCCGCCGTGGAGAACGGCCTTTTAAACGGTGACAGCGAGGGACTTTTGCACCCGGGCGACACCATTAAGGGCAGTGAGCTTGCCGCAATAATGGTGCGGGCCTTCGGCGCGGGAGAAAAGGCCGGGCTTTCCGGATATACTGACGTACCGCCCGACGCTTGGTATTATGACGAGATGTCGTATGCGGTAGGTGCGGGATGGATTAAGGGAGACGGAGACGGCCATCTTATGCCCGAAGCTCCCGTTTCACGCGCAAGGTTCTTTACCGTAACGGCGCGCACGCTCGGTCTTTCGGAGGGCGATCCCGAAATACTGAAGGATTATCCGGACGGCGCGGACGTCCCGGTCTGGGCGCAGGGCACTGTCGCGTCCATGCTTGAGGCCGGATTCATCCGCGGCACCGACCGCGGCATTGAGCCCGACGAGCTTATTACCAGGGAAGCCGTATGTCAGGTGTTCTACAACATTTTCGATACGTATATATCGGAGCCGGGAGTGTACACAGGGCTTACCGGGTCTGTTCTTGTAAGCTGCAACGGGGTCACGATCGAGAAATCTTCGCTTGAGCGTCTCTGCGTCGGAAGCGGCGTAACGGATACTGTCGGCCTCCGCGACAGCTCTTGCAAGGCCGTCCTGGGCAACGCCGACGCGGTGAAGATCGCAGACACGGTGAAAAACGAGGTGAAACAGTCCTCGTCGGGAGGCTCCGGGGGAGGACGTACGAAGCAGTACACGCTGGCCGATGCCATAGCCCACTTCAACGCGCACAGCGATAACTACACGATCTCGGTGAATATCATAAGCACTTATTCCAATTCGGGCCCTTCTAACATAACCATCCATACTCTCCGGGAGAAGGGCTCCATGGAGCAGATGGAACTTAGCGAGCCCGAAAAAGGTATATCCATGTACATCTTTGACTGGGAAAAAGGCCGCGAGATGTTCGATCAGCCTTCGGGCCTCTGGGTAGAGCAAGATATTTCCTACATGGGGCAAGATTATTCGATGAACCACCTGTCCCTGACCGGAGTGGAGGCCGGCTGGTTCACAGAGACGGAGCCCGGCGTTTTCGAGCTGCAGGCAGAACATCTGCCTGACTTGGCAAAAATGCTCTATGAGTATGATTATGATCGGGCTAATCTTAAAACAGTTCGGCTGACTGCGGCAAACGGCGTCATAACCGGCATGTATCTGTATTCCGAAAATAACTACGGTGTCAAGAAAACAGTCGACTGCCGGTTCAGCGATTACGGGCATACGGAATTCTCCGTTCCGACGGAGACGTTTACTTTGCTCGATAGCACTACTTTCTATAATCAGGGTGAACCGTACACGGACGGGGCGCAATACTATATGCAAGGGCTCGGCATGCTATGGCTGGAAAACAACGAAGGCTTCGCGGTCTCCGTGTACAGCTATTCGGGTGTCTGCTTTGCCGCGATCCCCGTTCGCTGTGACGCATCCGTTGCCGCTCTTTTGGAAAGTGGGAACGTCTTTGACGCTGTGGTCACGGTCCGTCTTACCGGAGACGAGCTGCTTCCGTATGCGCTGGAGCTGGATGCTCAGAAGATCTGGAAGCAGGAAGCTTCCTGCAGGGGATTCAACCAGATGGATACATTCGTCCCCGTATATTTCTCGAATTACCCCTATCCTTTGGATTTAAGACAGGTCACGCTCAAAGAAGAAGACGGGAGCTTCTGGGTCTATGACGCGGAAGGCTATGAGTTCCGGTTTTTGATGGAGTACGCATCCGACGAGTTACGTGAGTCCCTTGATTCCGTAGAGGGCACGTTCAATCTCCAGCATGTTCTGGCGGTCCTCACAGACAACGATGACGTTATGCTGCTGCCCATCGCTCCTACAAGGGTCGGATACTATCCGGCGGCGAATCCGGGCGCCCTTTCCGTTCCCGTGGGCACAGCCATCGATGATTTGGCCGGAATGGTCGAACTGATTGACGAGGGCACGGGCAAGGTCATCTATCAGGCGGACGATCCGGGCATCTCGTTCGTATCGGAGACTTATGACGCGGAGAGGGACGGGATCTATGAAGTCACGGTATGCTGCGGCGGATATGAAATCCCGGTGAACGTGCATGTCTATGAGAGCAGGCGGCTTACACCCGAGGAGAGCGCTGATTTACCCCGCCTGTCCGATCTTGGAGAGGGATACTTAGCGCCGGAGCTGCCCTCACGGGATGCGGAAGGCAAGAACCGGACAGATGTCCTCGTCATTCCTGTGATCTTCCCGGACAACGGCTACGAAAGCGCACATATGGACGATCCGGATACGCCGGAAGACGAACTGGCAGCCTTTCTGGAGATGTGCTTCAACGACACCACCGGAGCCACCGGCTGGTATTCTCTCACAGAATACTACGAGGCGGAATCCGGCGGGAGGCTGCATCTGCACGCCGACATTCTCGAGCCCTATGTCTACTCCTACGCCAATGACTCAATCAACACCACTGACAAAATGGATGCGATCATGATTGACGCGATTAATGCCTATGCCGGACAGGGCGACTTTTCCAAATATGACAACGACGGAGACGGAGACATCGACTGCGTGTACTTCGTTTATCTCGGCGATCAGTATAGCTTTGGCTGGGGATCATGGAGCAACAGCCTGAGAGTGCAAGTCGGAGATGACGATATGACGATGAGCAGCGTAGTGTGGATGAGCCTTGATTTCTTCGATATGTACATGCAGATCGGCGACCTCACGCTGAACGCAGACTGCTCTACGCTTATACACGAAACCGGACATACGCTGGGGCTGGCGGATTATTACGACAGATGCACCACGGGCAGCACCGATCTTATGGACACCATCGGCGGCTCCTTGACGCCCTTCAGCCGCATGCTGCTTGGATGGTCCGATCCCGAGGTGCTGTACTATGCACCGGCCACGCGTACCCTTAGGCCTATGGAAACGAGCGACGACGTCATCATGGTCTCCCGGGATCCGGAGGCAACGGTCTTCGGCGAGTATTACACGATCTCCTTCCATGCGCCGATCGGAACGGACTTCGTTATGAACTGCATGGGTGATCCGATTTTCACCGACTATGGCGTCACGGTCTACCACGTGAACAGCGAACTGAAGCCCGCAGATCCTTCAATCCCGCGGGACAGCTTAGGCTTTTATTTCAATGCGGAGAATTTTCTCCGGCTGCTCCGGAGAGGCCCCGTACCGGAATTTAAGAAACCAGGTTCCTTCGCAACGGACGACGATCTGTTCCGGGCAGGAGACAGCGTGACGCTTTACTGGGACGACGGCGCCCCCGCCATGGTGCTGACCGTGAACAGCATCAGCGCCGACGGAGCATCCGTTTCGCTCAGTCTGCCGAACTGATCAAACTGCTGTAGGGTCTTTCTTCATGTGCATGGATGCGGCAAAAGTGTCTGTCGTTTAAAAGCTTTTGCGGCACCGTTGCGAGGATCATAGGGTAATACAAGCCCAACCGGGCAAAAAATAACATGACTTAAGGCAGGATACGTTTTTTTTAAAGCGGGGCGCGGAAGATAATCCGCGCCCCTTTATTTGAGCTCGTGTGCGTATTGCAGGTTTGTCAACGTATTGCTATATTAAACTCTCATTTGTCGTAAATTTGTCGTAAAATGCAGGTTTTGATGAGAGCTTCTTTAAAAAAGCCTGTTGTTGCCTTGCTTTTTAGAGGGGTGCATAATCATTTTGTTTTTCAGCATATATTGAATAAAATAAAATTGTGTGCTACGATTTTATTATAATCACACCCTTAGGGAGAAAGGATGTCCAAAAATGAAGATCACTGCAGTTAAGCTTTACGAAAACGGCTTTATGCGCCAGCCGCTTCCTTTCGGAGGCGAGGAAGGCCCCGACAAATTCGACCCTTCCGTAAAATACCGCTCCTCTTTGCAGAATTACGTTATAGATACGGGCAGCGAAGTAATTTTGGTAGATACGGGCTTGCCCAAGGAAATGCCCGATATGGTGCCCGATGAAAAGTCCATAATCTATATGGGTGAGCGCGTTAATGATTATGTTTCCGCTCTGGCTGACGCAGGCTATAAGCCTGAGCAGGTATCGAAGATACTTGTAACTCATAAGCACGACGACCATGTGGGCGAGCTTCGCGCATTCCCCAATGCGCGAGTTTACATAGGCCCCGAGGACGCCGACGCTATGGGCCTTAGCGGTGAAAACATCATCCGCGCCCAATATAAGGACGGCCCGTATTATAACTTCCCTGCGGCAGACAAGATAGCCGACGGCATTTATTTCATTAAGGCTAAGGGACACACGAACGGCAACAGCATAGTCATAGTTGAGGACGGCGGCCTTTTCTACATGCTGCACGGCGACGTTACGTATACGGACGAGGCGCTTTATGAAAACAAGCTTTCCATTGTCTTCGAGGACCCGAAGGCAGCGCGCGAAACGCTTGACCGCGTGCGCCAATTCGTGCGCGAACATCCCACCGTTTACGTTTCAACTCACACGCCTCTCGGATATGAAAACCTTGAGGCTAAGCGCATTGTCGATCTTGACAATCCTCCCGCGATAATCCCTCCCGGCGAGGTCAAGGCAAAAGAGGCTACCGGCAAGTATGTCTGCGGCGTATGCGGATATGTATACGATCCCGAAAAAGGCGACCCGGAGCACGGTATACCGGCAGGCACGAAATTTGAGGACCTCCCCGCCGACTGGCGCTGCCCCAGATGCAAACAGAGCAAGGATAAGTTCGGTAAAGCATAGATCCCGCAGGCGTTTTGCCGTTTATCATGTACACAAGATAAAATGTTAAGCTTTTAAAAAAAAGAGGCTGTGACTTACGCGATTTTAATTGTCCGCTTGTTCACAGTCTCTTTTAATCTTCGTCATCTTCATCTATTTTTTTGTAATCATCGACCTTTTTATTCATTCTGATAAAACGCAATATGCCTATTACAAGTATGACCGGCGCCGCCGCTACTAGCGCGATCCCTATATATTTTGCATCGGGTATCTCTATAAGCTTAAAAAGCGCCATCCCCGCGCCGCCAGATCCTATGGCGGTGCGTATGTATGCAAGCATGGTCCTTTCGTTTGCAAGTTTTGTGCGATTAAAAGCGAGTCTGTCGCTTAATTTATGTTTCACAGGGGCGCGGCCGCTTTCATTTTCCAATGGTGAAAGCTCCTGTTTTTTGTTTTTTTCTTCCGACATACTGCTTGACCTGCCTTTATTATCTTTTTGCCGTCGGCTTTACGCCGCGTATTTACAAATTAAGGATGATATACTGATATATAAATATGATAAGGATAGGCATATACAGAACAAAATTCAACATCGCCGTCGATTTTTATTATTTTATCATTTGCGCCGCGTCTTGTCTATACAGTCTCGGAGCTCTTGACAGTACTTTTTGTAGAGTCGTCAATGATGTGTGACACTTCACCCGAAAAAATATGACGAAGGTTATATGTGCGAATTTGAGAAAGACGAGGAGCCGTAGGCGACGAGGCTTTCTCAAATTCGGCGCGGCTCGGTCTGGCCCTCTGTG
>JAFQZS010000026.1 GCA_017405765.1 Clostridia bacterium | reverse complement strand
CTGCTTTTAATCCAAGCTCGTGACATGCTCGTATCACGCGTATGGCGATTTCGCCTCTGTTAGCCACCAATACTTTTTGTATCTTTTTCATGACGCTCCCTTTCCTTTTCTCCGCTTTCGCCCCTTTTTTGCAAGTAGGGCTTGGGAGATATTCATTTTTTTAAGAATACAATATAATTATATGCCCTTTTTTGAACAAATTCAACAGTCTTTTCTCAAATATTGCATTTTTAACACTGTCGTACTGTTATTTGGGCGCAGTTTGTGCATATTGTATAAAATTTCTCCGTGCCGTTTTTTCCGTATGCATTTTTTTACTCGTTTTTATACAAAAAGTTGAAATTGGCAAAAGCCTTTTGATTGACAATCAATTCTATAACGGCTAAAATAATATAATAACCTATTAATAATAAGGGTAAATATAATTATAAGCGCAGTTTGCTTATTTTATCGATAAAACATAGAATACACGCCCGTTTCGGGGCATTGGTTCCTTTTTGGAGGTTAATTTTTTGATGAATAAATACCATATCGGACTTGACGTCGGCTCCACTACGGTAAAGACCGCGGTGCTCGACGAAAACGACAATCTTATATTCGACCGCTACCAGCGCCATAATTCCGACGTGCGCCGCACCATAGCCGAGGTGCTTTCCGACACGCTCGATCATATAGGCGACGCAGAGATAACTATGATGATAACGGGCTCGGGCGGCATATCCGTATCGACATGGCTCGACGTTGAATTCATTCAGGAAGTCGTAGCGGGAGTCGAAGCAATAACGCGCTTCATTCCGCAGACGGACGTAGCCATAGAACTCGGCGGCGAGGACGCAAAAATAACGTATATCACGGGCGGCCTCGAACAGCGCATGAACGGCACCTGCGCCGGCGGCACGGGCGCGTTCATCGACCAGATGGCGACGCTTCTTGCGACGGACGTCGACGGCCTCAATCGCATGGCGAAGGACGCAAAGACTATATATTCAATAGCGTCGCGCTGCGGCGTTTTTGCAAAAAGCGACATACAGCCGCTTTTAAACGACGGCGCGGCCAAGGCCGACATAGCCGCTTCGATATTTCAATCCGTCGTAAATCAGACTATATCGGGTCTTGCCTGCGGCAAGCCCATACGCGGCAACGTGGCGTTTTTGGGCGGCCCGCTGCACTTTATAGATCAGCTTCGTTTTCGCTTTGTAGAAACGCTGGATCTTTCGCCCGAACAGACGATAGTACCGCCGAAATCACAGCTTTTTACGGCGATGGGCGCGGCGCTCGCTTCAAAAAAATCGGAAAGCTTTGAATCGCGCCGCCTTGTCGAATCTATACACAAGCTTAAAAATGTGGAAGTCAAAGAGGTGGAGCATCTTCCCGCGCTCTTTAAAACGCCCGAGGAACGGCTAAAGTTCGACGAGCGTCACGGGCGCGACAAGGTGAAGTGCGCCGATTTTTCCGCTCACAAGGGCGAATGTTTCTTAGGCCTTGACGCCGGAAGCACTACGACAAAGGCTGCGCTCATCGATGCGCAGGGCAGGCTTCTTTATTCATGGTACGGCTCGAATCACGGCGACCCGCTCGACTCGGTCATAAATATTTTAAAGGAGCTTTACGCCTGCATGCCCGACGACGCGTATATAGCGCGCTCAATGGTAACTGGCTACGGCGAAAATCTCATAAAGGCCGCATTAAAGGTCGACGACGGCGAAATAGAAACTATAGCTCACTATACGGCGGCTGATTATCTTCTGCCCGGCGTTGACTTCGTACTCGACATCGGCGGACAGGATATGAAGTGCATGCAGATAAAAAACGGCGTTATAGAGAACGTGCTTTTAAACGAAGCGTGCTCTTCCGGCTGCGGCTCGTTCATCGAGACGTTTGCCCACGCCGTAGGTCACGACGCACCCTCGTTCGCGGCGCTTGGCTGCGATGCCAAAAACCCGGTGGACTTGGGCTCTCGCTGCACCGTTTTTATGAACTCAAAGGTAAAGCAGGCGCAAAAGGAAGGCGCCGAAGTCGGCGATATCTCGGCCGGGCTTTCCTACTCCGTCGTTAAGAATGCGCTTTTCAAGGTAATACGCATACGCGACCCGCAGCAAATGGGCAAAAAAATCATCGTTCAGGGCGGCACCTTCAAAAACGACGCGGTGCTTCGCGCTTTTGAGATAATCTCGGGACGCGAGGTAGTGAGATACGACCGCGCCGAACTTATGGGCGCTTTGGGCTGCGCGCTCATCGCGCAGCAGTCGTGGGTATGCGGCACACGCTCTACGATACTGGGGCTTTCGGATATTATGGGCTTCACCGTTGAAAAAACGGCGAGAAGATGTCAAAAATGCCAAAACCACTGCCTGCTTACCATAACGAAATTCCCCGACGGCAAAGAGTATATCTCCTCCAACCGCTGTGAACGCGGCGGCAATCAGAGCGACACGCCGAAGTCGAAGCTGCCCAATCTTTTCGACTATAAATTCAAGCGTCTCTTCGGATATTATAAGCCGCTTAAAAGCGAGGAGGCCAGACGCGGCACCGTCGGCATACCGAGAGTTCTCGGCATGTATGAGAACTATCCGTTCTGGTTTACGCTGTTTACGAATTTAGGCTTCAGAGTGGAGCTTTCGCCGCGCTCGTCGCGCGCGATATACGACATGGGCATAGAAACGATGCCCTCCGAGTCGGCCTGCTATCCCGCAAAGCTCGCTCACGGCCATATAGAGGCGCTTATAAAGAAGGGGCATAATTTCATATTCTACCCCTGCCTGCCTTACGAGCAGGACGAGGGCTTGGGCGGCGACAATCATTACAACTGCCCCATCGTATGCACTTATGCAGAGGTGATACGTGCAAACGTCGATGCGCTGAGAGAAAAGAATATACGCTTTATGAATCCGTTTTTACCGTACAATACGCCTTCGCGCATGGCGGAGCGCTTGTATGAAGAGCTTTCATGTTTCGACGTTACCAAAGAAGAAATAAAGCACGCCGTGGACGAGGCATACGCAGAGGATAAACGATTTAAGAAAGACGTCAGAGACAAGGGACGCGAGGTAGTAGAGATGCTAAGGGCCACCGGTCAAAAGGGCATCGTACTTGCCGGACGCCCGTATCACATAGATCCGGAAATAAACCACGGCATACCCGAAATGATAAACTCCTACGGCTTTGCCGTGCTTACGGAGGACAGCGTTGCGCACATGGGACAAGTGGAGCGTCCCATAAGAGTTGTCGATCAGTGGATGTATCACACTCGCCTTTACGCTGCAGCCACTTTCGTGAGAAGCACCGATTTTTTAGAGCTGGTGCAGCTTAATTCCTTCGGATGCGGACTTGACGCGATAACGACAGACCAGGTAAAAGAGATACTGGAGGCCTCCGACAAGATATATACGACGCTGAAGATAGACGAAGTAAACAACCTCGGCGCGGCGCGCATTCGTATGCGTTCACTCATGTCCGTCTCACGCGAGCGCGACAAGAAGGGTCTAAACGTCGTAAAAGAGCCGCGTCCGCAGCCACAGCGCATAATATTCACAAAGGAAATGAAGAAACGCTATACGATACTTGCGCCCGAAATGTCGCCTATACATTTCAGGCTCATCGAGGAAGCGTTCAGAATATCGGGCTACAATCTCGTTATACTTCCGCACGAGGATCCCGCCATAGTCGAGGAGGGCTTAAAATACGTAAACAACGACGCATGCTATCCGTCGATACTTACGATCGGCCAGATAATGCACGCCCTCAATTCGGGCGAGTACGACCTTGATACTACGGCTGTAGTTATAACACAGACGGGCGGCGGATGCCGTGCTACGAATTATATCTCGATGATAAAGAAGGCGCTTCGCGACGCGGGGCTTACGAATATACCCGTGCTCTCTTTAAACTTTGTCGGCCTTGACAAGCAGCCGGGCTTTAAAGTAAGCTTCGGCCTCGTAAAGCGCGGCGTTCAGGCGATCTTATACGGCGATCTTTTGATGCGCGTGCTGTACCGCGTACGCCCGTATGAAAAGGAGCCGGGCAGCGCGAACAGACTCTACGAAAAGTGGAACTCCATATGCAAAGAGGCGCTGCAGCGCGGCTCGTTTAGCGAATACAAGCGCATAATCAAAAGCATCGTCCGCGAATTTGACGAGCTGCCCGTTTACGAGATGAATAAGCCGAGAGTAGGTCTCGTAGGAGAAATACTCGTAAAGTATCATCCCGGCGCGAACAACGACCTCGTAGGCATAGTGGAATCGGAAGGCGCCGAGGCCGTAGTGCCAGATCTTGCGGGATTTTTCTTCTACGTTCTGCATCACGCCAATGAAAAGTACACGCTTCTTGACGGTTCAAAAAAGGCGCGCACCATACAGAATGCGCTCATTGATATAATGGAAAGGGTGCGTAAGCCGATGGTAAACGCCCTGAAGGGCACAAAATTCGGCTATCCCAGGCATATAAACGACACCGCCAAGGCGGCAAGCTCTGTAGTATCGCTCGGCAACATATCGGGCGAGGGCTGGCTTCTCACGGGAGAAATGATAGAGCTCGTCGAAGAGGGCGTTACAAACATCATATGCATGCAGCCGTTCGCATGTCTGCCGAACCACGTTACGGGCAAGGGCATAATGAAGGAGATAAAAAGACAGAACCCGAAGGCCAATATAGTTGCAATAGACTATGACCCCGGCGCAAGCACCGTAAATCAGCTTAACCGCATACGCCTCATGCTTTCAACGGCGTTCAAGAATAACGCGGCGGAGCATAACGGCGAAACGGCGCCGAGCGCTGCCGCACGTGAGGCCGTTGAAAACAAATAGAAACACAAATTTAAAAGTGCCGCGCTTCTCGCGGCACTTTTTACATATCTGTATTCTTTATTTAAGCAAGCTTTCTTCCCATAAGCACGCCCATTATCGAAGCCATCATAAGGCCGCGCGTCCATCCGCTCGAGTCGCCCAGGCAGTGAAGTCCTTCTATATTCGTGTTGAAGTCTTCGTCCATCTTTACTTTATTCGAGTAGAATTTAAGCTCCGGCGAGTATAAAAGCGTCTCCGTAGAGGCAAAGCCCGGCACTACGATATCTACCGCCTGCATGAAGTTTATTATATTCGTCATTGAGCGGTACGGCATTGCCGCAGTTATATCGCCCGCCACGGCGTCGGGTATGGTCGGCGTAAGGTTCGACTGCATGAGCTCCTTTTGCCACGTACGCTTGCCGTCCAAAATATCCCCGAAGCGCTGCACGAGAATATGACCGTTCGCAAGCATATTCGTAAGCTCGCCTACCTTCTGCGCGTATGCGATAGGCTGATTGAACGGCACCGAAAAATTGTGCGAACAGAGTATCGCCAAATTCGTATTGTTCGACTTTTTCTCTTTATACGAATGTCCGTTCACCACGGCAAGATCGTTGTCGTAATTCTCCTGGCTTACAAATCCGCCGGGGTTCTGACAGAAGGTACGCACTTTATTCTTGAAAGGCCTGGGATATCCGATGAGCTTCGATTCATAGAGCACATCGTTCACCTCTTCCATGACCTCGTTTCTCACCTCTACGCGCACGCCGATATCTACCGTGCCGGGCTGATGCGCTATACCGTGCTCCTCGCACAGCTTCTCAAGCCAGTCTGCGCCGCGCCTTCCTGTGCATACTATGGTATGATCCGAAAAAGTTTCAAACTCCTGTCCGCGCATAACGGCGCGGACGCCAAGGCATTTTGAATCATCCAATATAAGATTTATGCACTCGCAGCCGAACATTATCTCCACGCCCGAGTCGAGAAGGAACTTCTCTATCTCGGCATAGATCTTTTGCGCACGCTCAGTGCCCATGTGGCGTATGGGGCAGTCAACGAGCTTAAGTCCCGCCTGTATCGCGCGCTTTCTTATCTCCTTGACTTTTACGGGATTTCCGACTCCCTCTATTTTCGGATCGGCGCCGAATTTTAAATATATCTTATCGGTATACTCTATCGTTTTTTGCGCCGTTTCCTCGCCAATGACCGTCGGAAGCTCGCCTCCGACCTCATATGAAAGCGAAAGCTTACCGTCGGAAAACGCTCCCGCGCCGGAAAAGCCCGTTGTGATATGGCAGTTAGGCTTACAGTTTAAGCAGCGTCCCACGATCTCCTTGGGACATTTCCTTTCCTCTATGCGTCTGCCCTTTTCCATTATAAGTATCTTCTTTTTCGTTCCCATCACAAGCATCTCGTATGCCGTAAATATACCGGCCGGACCTGCGCCTACTATGATAACGTCGTATTTCACAATTATCACTCCTATGTTTTATGGGCTTCGTTTTTAAGCCGCTCTATTCTTTCGCTTATTTTTATCCCCTGCGGACATATCCGCTCGCAGAGGCGGCATCCTATGCATTTGCGCGTGTTGTAAAGGTATTCGTCCTCGCCGAACGCCCGTCTTGCATACTCCACCATATCCTCCGTTCTGCCTGATACTATGTATGCATTATACGCCGCCATAAGCACAGGCGCCTGCGACTTTATCGGGCACATGCGGCAAAGCCCGCAGCCTGTGCAAAACGTCTCATACTCGCCGAGATCGGCGTCCGCAGGGATATCGGACACAGATGATGCGGCGGATAATATGGCGTCTAGGCCGCTTTTATCGGGAAAGTCGCATATCATGTCAATGCCCGCCCCAAAGATCATTCCAAACGACGCCTGCAAAGGCGAAAGCCCGCTTATATTTATAGGACGCAAAAGCTCGGGATACTGCTCAAACAAGCCGCCCATAAGCGGCGTCAGGGCGTATACGCGCTTATTCTTTTCGGCGCACAGCTTTAAAACGTCGGCGCTTTTTTTCAGCGTAAGCGGCGATATCGGCATATGGATACAGTCGATCTCGGGGCATGCCGAGATCACCTTTGACAATTCGCCCGCTTCCAGTGAAGAAACGACCGAAAGCTGCTTTATAAGACCGCGCCCTCTAAGCTTTACCGCCGTCTTATATACGGCGTCCGCGTCTCTGTATTCGTTCCAAGTTTCAAATGAGTTTATATCGTATACGGTGTACATATCAAAGCTTTCCGCCGAAAAGCGCTCCAAAGCCGCATAGAATTCACGAAGAAAAGACTCCTCTGTATCGGATGCGTTTGGCACTCGCCCGAATTTATACGATATCTCAGGCTTAAACGAAAGGCCTTTTATCGCCTCTATGAACGTGCTCTCCGAGGCTCCCCCCATGAAATGCATGGATACGTCAAAGCGCGTTATCCCCTTTTTTTGTGCGCAGCTTAAAAGCTCGCGTGCCTCATTTAGGCTTAAAGCTCCCATTCGCCTTGTATCAAACACTATGCTTGAAATAGTTTGCATACATATGCTTCTTTCTCAATATGCTGTATTTTTGCATTCAAAATTTGCATCATATTTACAAATATTGTGAGCGCGCCTTTACATAACAACTTTTATCATAACCGCGTATATATGCGGTTTTTTGATACTTTGAATTATAACTGTTTAATCAAAAAGTCTTTAAAACAGCGAGTTTTTAACATTATCAACAGGGTTTTGAACATATATTATGTAAACAGATGTTTCGCCGAATTTTAAAGACTTTTAAAATTATGCAGATAAAATCACGTGCATTTATCCTGCATATTGTATTTTTTTGTACATGTATTCGTTATTTTATGCGTTCTGTTCATCGCGCAGAAGCTTGTACTCTATCGAATCTCTGAGCGCAAGCCAGCTTGCCTCTATAATATCGGCCGACACGCCTACCGTGGTCCACGTGCGCTGACCGTCGGTAGTCGTAATAAGAACGCGAACCTTTGCGCCGGTAGCCTCGCCGCTTTCAAGCACTCTTACCTTATAGTCGATAAGATGAACGGCGGAAAGCGTAGGATAAAACACCTCGAGCGACTTTCTCAGCGCCGCGTCTATTGCGTTTACGGGGCCGTTTCCTTCTGCGGCCGTCATTTCCACCCTGCCGTCAACGCGCACCTTAACTGCGGCGAACGCGCCGTCGTCGTCCTTATGCGGCTGTTCGCTTATCGCCTTGCAGTGGATAAGCTCAAAATGCGGATTATACGATCCGTTTATGCGGCGCACCAAAAGCTCAAAGCTTGCGTCCGCCGATTCAAACTGCCAGCCCTCATATTCAAGCTCCTTAAGCTTTGAAAGCGTCTCGGCAACAAACGGATCGTCGCGCGTTATCGACTTGTCGAACTGATGGATCTTTTGAAGTATCGTCGCGCGTCCGGCCACCTCGGAGGCTAAGAACCTTCTGAAATTGCCCACCCTTGCCGGATCTATATGCTCAAACGAGCTCGACGCCTTTACGACTCCGCTCGCATGCATGCCGCCCTTATGGGCAAACGCGCTCGCGCCCACATACGGCATACCGCTTTCTATCGTGATGTTTGCTATATCTGCAATGTCGGACGCCGCCGACGTGAGTTTTTCTATATTCTCGTCAGGTATGCAGCTTTTGCCCATTTTAAGCTGTAGATTGGGTATTATCGTCGAAAGATTCGCGTTGCCGCACCGCTCGCCGAAGCCGAGATATGTACCCTGAACATGAGTTGCTCCCGCGCGCACCGCCGCAAGCGAATTCGCCACGGCGCAGCCCGCATCGTTGTGGCAGTGAATGCCGAGCGGTATCGTCACGGCCTTTCTCGCCTCGCCCACGATACACATGACCTCGTCGGGCAGTATTCCGCCGTTCGTTTCACAGAGCACTATCGTATCTGCTCCGCCTTCCTGAGCGGCTTTAATAGCCGTCAGCGCATATTCGGCATTGTCGCGGTAACCGTCAAAAAAGTGTTCCGCGTCGAATATGACCTCGCGTCCCTGCGCTTTAAGATAGCTCATCGTTTCGCGTATCATCGAAAGATTTTCTTCAAGCGATACTTCAAGCACATTTTCGACCTGGAAAGCCGACGCCTTGCCTACGACTACGAGCACGGGCGCGCCCGACGAAAGCGCGCTTTTGAGCGAATCGTCGTTCTCGGGGGTGGAATCCTTTCTTCTTGTAGAGCAGAACGCCGCTATGCGCGAATGCTTCAAATCAAGCTTTTTTACAAGATTGAAAAATTCCATATCCTTCGGGTTAGATCCCGGATTGCCCGCTTCTATATATGATACGCCGAGCTCGTCGAGCGTTTTTACCACGTTGAGCTTGTCCTCCAAAGAAAACGAAATGCCTGCTGCCTGCGCTCCGTCCCTTAAGGTGGAATCGAAAATTTTTACGATATTGTTCATAAAAGGTCCTCCTCATTATGTAAAAGGCATGATGCGCTGCATCACAGTGCGATTGACATATGCCCTGCTTCCCAATATAATTATGATAATACATTATATCCTATATATATAAACAAAACAAGTGTACATTTTAAAGGAGTTTTCTTAAAAATGTAGAGTCGTCAATGATGTGTGACACTTCACTCGAAAAAATATGACGAAGGTTATATGTGCGAATTTGAGAAAGACGAGGAGCCGTAGGCGACGAGGCTTTCTCAAATTCGGCGCGGCTCGGTCTGGCCCTCTGTGAACG
>JAFQZS010000025.1 GCA_017405765.1 Clostridia bacterium | reverse complement strand
TTGCAGCAATTCACGAATTTTCTCCCTCCGTGCTCGTTCCTCGGAACTGCGTTTTCTTCTGCTGCTCATAATTAAACCTCCAATATGGTGCTTCTATTTTACACCTTATCGGAGGTTTACACAATTTTCGGGACGGCCTCAGAAAAAACGACCTCACCCTTTTTTAGGATGAGGTCTGTTTTTGTGATCGTGATGTCAAAAAGCCTTAACTTAATGCAACGGCCTTTTCGGCCTTCTCTTTTTTTTATCAGCTTACGCCTGCTTTTTTGCGGCCGCCTTTCTTGCGGGGCAGTTGTCAAGCGCGCCCATAAACCAGCGGCAGGCGGGCTTGCAGTGGAAGCAGGGATTGGGCTCTATGCCTGCCTTTATCTTGTTCGGCCACTCGTAGTCGGCAAGTATCGGGCGCGCGAGAGCAACAAAGTCTACCATGCCGGAGTCAACGAGCTTGTGAGCGCGCTCGGCGGTATCTATGTTGTTTACGGCAATAACGGGGATGTTTACTTCCTTCTTTATCATTATAGCCGTATATATCATGGAGTTCCATTCGGAATATTCCTCCGGTACGGGCACCTGCTCTCTCGGCGACGCGCCGTAGGAAACGTGCAGGTAGTCGCAGCCTGCCGCCTCGAACATCTTTGCGGCCGCGATGCCGTCCTCAAGAGAGGTCATGGCGCCGCCGTAGCGTATGCCTATGATAAAGTCGTCGCCGCATTCCTTGCGGACGCGCTTCATTATATCGAGTGCAAGGCGCGCGCGGTTCTCAACGCTGCCGCCGTATTCGTCGGTGCGCTTGTTCGTGTTGTCGGAGAGGAAGTAGCTGAGTAAATAAGTATGCGCGCCGTGAAGCTCAACGCCGTCCATGCCCGCCTTTTTGCAGCGTATCGCCGTATCCACGAACTGCTGCTCCACCTTCTTTATTTCCTCCTTCGTCATGCCGATACCGTCTACCGGCTTTCCGTAAAGCGTGGCGGTGATGTCCGAGGGCACCTTCTTCGGGCCGGGAACGGACTGTATGCCGCCGTGATGTATCTGCGCTATAATGCCAAGTCCCTCGTCGTGAACGGCCTTCGCTATCTTTGAAAGCCCCTCTATCGACTCGTCGTCCCATGCGGCTATCTGCGTGGGATGGAGCTTTGCCGTAGGCTCAACGCAGATGGCTTCGGTTATTATAAGGCCCGCGCCGCCCTTTGCCACATTCCTGTAATGCTCCACGTTCTTTTCGGTAACGCGGTTGTTGTCCGTCCAGTTCATGCAGACAACGGGCGGGAAAACGATGCGGTTCTTGGCGGTAACGCCCTTTAATTTGTATTCGGAAAATAACATGATTGACCCCCTTGTTTATTTTTAAATTTATTTATTTTTTAATCGTTGCGTTTTTTACTACTATAGGCACGACGGGGGAGAGATCCTCGTCCACACTGCATTGAGAAATGCTTTTTATATGGTCGTATCCGTCCGTCACGCGGCCTATCGTTTTAAAAAGTATCTCGTGTCCGCCGGAGAAGATCGGCTTGTCCGTAAGAAGGAACGCAAGCTGCATCTTTGCAAGATAAGGATATTTCGACGTTATAAGCGCGAGAGAACCTTCCCTGTAGGGAAGCTCCGCGTCGGCGCCGTCCGAGTCGGCGTCAGCTTCGTCAACGTCGGCGGCATACACCCCGTAGCCGTTCAGATCGTAATATCCGAACTGTAAGTATTCATCGCGCGCACACGTGTGAAACGACAGCCCGTCGTAATAGCTTTCCGAAAACGCCGTAAGCACCTTGGACGCCGATGAGGGCGTCTTGTCGCAAAAAAGCTCTATCGTTATATCGCCGCCTCGTTCGAGGTGCAGCGTTATGCGCGGGCGCTGCTCCATTTTAGTCCTCCCTCCGGATATAAGTTCTTCACCATTATCGTTTTCTTAGGCGTGAGGTATTCGTCGGTCTCCACCTGAGACATCTCGCGCGCTATTTCAAGCCCCTCTATCACCTTGCCTATGGGACGAAGTATAACGGGCGATCCGTTCGGCGTGGTTATGGGCTTATCGGTGAGGATAACGGCAACCTGCTGACGCCACGTTTCGGGAAGGCGCGGCTCAACGAGCGCGAACGTTCCGCATTCATGGGGATATATCTCCTTGGAGCCGATATTGTCGTAATCGTCTACGTCTTCTCTGAAAAGCTCCTCAACTTCCTCGCCGTATCCGCGTCCGTAGCCGTTCTTGTCAAAAAAGCCGATGGCTATCGCCGCGTCCTTTATAGCGGAATGAACGGGCACCCATTCGTATTCGTATGTTTCTATGCCGCCAAGCAGAAACTGCACGTTGAAAGGCGCGCGTTCGGGATAAAGCTCAACTTTTATCTCTCTTTCGTCCTCAAACTTGATGGTTATTATCGGATTTGCCATTTATACGCATCCTCCTTAAAAATTTTTTTACATTTATAATATTGACTCTGTTTGACCGCATATTGTATACTATGTATTGAAATTTACTAAGTACTCTCAAAAACGAAAGTACAGAACTTCCCGGTAATTCAACGATATTGTAGCAATAAACGGGCTAAAAATCAAGTAATTACTATTTAGTAAGTATAAATCGTTTACAATATTTATAATATTATAACTTCATTATATAAAGAAGAGATGCATTCTGCAAGCATATATATAATAATGAGTTGCTTTTATGTATAAAGGAGGCTTTAAAGTGAGTAAATACATGGATACGCCGATCAAATGTCCTGTAAAGCATACGCTTGATATTATCGGCGGCAAGTGGAAGGCAAGGATTTTGAGCTTTTTAAAATACCGTTCGCTCCGCACAAGCGAGATAAAACGCGCGCTGGGCAATATAACGGACAAGGTTTTAAGCGACCAGCTCAAGGAGCTTCAAAGCGACGGCCTTATAGAACGCCACGACTATCAGCAGATACCGCCGAAGGTTGATTATACGCTTACGCCTAAGGGAAGAACGCTTCTTCCGATAATCGATCAGATGATCGCATGGGGAATGGAGGACATGAAGCGCACAGGTGAGCTTCCCGTGGATTGGACGCCCCAGAAGCACGCGGAACGTCTGTTTGATTCGCCGCGCAGAACGGCATAAGAGCGGCCATGAGAGATCTAAAAATGTCTGCGCCGTGCCTTTTCGGGCTCGAGGGGCTTTTATCCGAGGAGCTTAAAAGACTGGGACTTGAAACACAGCCCCAAAACGGGCGCGTCGTATTTTTCGGAAATGAACTTGACATGGCGCGCGCAAACGTGTTCTCACGATTTGCGGAGCGCATACAAATAGTTGTGGGCGAATTTGAAGCGACCACCTTCGACGAGCTGTTCGAGGGGACAAAGGCGCTTGAGTGGGAGGCGTATCTTCCCATGGACGCGGAATTTCCGGTAAAGGGATATTCGCTTAATTCCACGCTTCATTCCGTGCCCGACTGCCAGGCCATAATAAAAAAAGCCGTAGTAGAGCGTTTAAAGGGAAAATACCGCGTTTCCTGGTTCAAGGAGACGGGCGCAAAATATCAGCTGCAGTTTTCCATAATGAAGGATAAGGTCACGCTGCTTATTGATACGAGCGGCGACGGCCTTCACAAGCGCGGCTACAGAAGAAACGCAAACGAGGCCCCGCTTCGTGAAACGCTTGCGGCGGCGATGGCGTATATCGCGCGCTTTCACGAAGATGAGCAGTTCGTAGATCCCATGTGCGGCTCGGGAACTATTCTTATCGAGGCGGCGATGATACGCACGAGGACCGCGCCGGGCATAAGCAGGCGCTTTGCAGCCCAGCGGTGGGATAATTTCACGAAAAGCATATGGCAGCGGGCGCGCGCCGAGGCCGAAGCGCAGAAAAAAGACGTAACGCTCAAGCTCTATGGCTATGATATAAGCGAAAAGGCGCTTGCGCTTACCGCCGAGAACGCGAAAAAAGCCGGCATGGAGAAGCATATCACCCTGCAAAGAACGGGCATCGCGCGCCTAAAGCTGCCCGAGGGCGGCGGCCTTATCGTAACAAATCCGCCCTACGGCGAGCGTATGCTCGAGCTTGAGCGCGCAAGGGAGCTTTATAAAACTCTGGGCGCGCTTTATAAAAGAGTTGACGGCTGGCGCTATTTCGTAATATCGTCGGACGCGGAGTTTGAAAAATATTTCGGGAAGCAAGCCGACAAGAAGCGAAAGCTCTACAACGGAATGATAAAGTGCGATTACTACCAATATTACAAGCATGTGAAGAAAACGCCGCCAAAACGGTGAAAACGAGAGCAAGCGGATGAATTTGGGAGTAAATAAGGCGTAATCTAAAAAATCGGGCATTTTTGCATATTGATATATTTTCCGCATTTGTCTTATTATAATGACTGTAATCAGCACTCGCAAGCGTCGAGTGCTAATAAATTGGAATAATAATAATAAATTATCAGATATATGAAGGAGGACAATCACATGAATCTTAAACCCTTAGGCGACAGAGTCGTATTAAAGCTCGACGAAGTTATCGAAAAGACGAAAAGCGGCATAGTGCTTGCAGGTTCCGCAAAGGAAAAGCCGCAGACGGCAAAGGTCGTTGCAGTAGGCCCCGGCGGTCTCGTAGACGGCAAGGAAGTTAAAATGGAAGTTAAACCGGGCGACACCGTGCTTATAAATAAGTATACGGCGTCCATGGGCGAAGTAAAGATAGACGACGAAGAGTATCTTATCATTCGTCAGGGCGAAATTCTCGCAATAGTTGAATAATTCGCCGATTTGATCATTTGAAAGGAGATAGTATTTTATGGCAAAAGATATTTTATACAGCGAAGACGCGCGCAAGGCGCTGCTTACGGGCATCGACAAGCTTTCCGATACGGTAAAGATCACGTTGGGCCCCAAGGGAAGAAACGTAGTTTTAGACAAGAAGTTCGGCGGCCCGCTCATCACTAACGACGGCGTTACCATCGCAAAAGAGATAGAGCTTGACGACCCCTTTGAGAACATGGGCGCTCAGCTCGTTCGCGAGGTGGCGACCAAGACGAACGACATCGCAGGCGACGGCACCACGACGGCTACGCTGCTTGCACAGGCTATAATCCGCGAGGGCATGAAGAACGTTGCCGCAGGCGCAAACCCGATGATCTTAAAGCGCGGTATTCAGAAGGCCGTTGACGTTGCCGTTTCCGCAATAGGCGATCACAGCCAGCAGATAAACGGCACTAAGGACATCGCCCGCGTTGCAACGATATCGGCAGGCGACGAGTTCATCGGCCAGATAATCGCAGATGCTATGGATAAGGTAACGACCGAGGGCGTTATCACCGTTGAGGAATCGAGGACCGCAGAGACTTACGTTGAGATAGTTGAAGGTATGCAGTTCGACCGCGGATATATTTCGCCTTATATGATAACCGACAACGACAAGATGGAAGCTGTTTTGGAGGACGCATACATCCTTCTCGTTGAAAAGACCATATCCAACATCCAGGATGTTTTACCGCTTCTTGAGCAGGTAGTTCAGGCGGGCAAAAAGCTTCTCATAATCGCAGAAGACGTTGACGGCGAGGCGCTTGCAACGATACTCGTAAACAAGCTTCGCGGCACGTTCACCTGCGTATGCGTAAAGGCTCCCGGCTTCGGCGACAGACGTACCGAAATGCTCAAGGATATCGCTATCCTCACCGGCGGCCAGCTCATCTCCGAAAAGCTCGGTCTTGACCTTAAAGAAACGCAGATGGATCAGCTCGGCCGTGCAAAGCAGGTAATAGTATCGAAGGATAAGACCATCATCGTAGGCGGCATGGGCGACAGCGACGAAGTTAAATCAAGAGTATCCGAGATAAAGACTCAGCTCGACCTTACTACCTCCGAATTCGACCGCGAGAAGTTGAGCGAGCGTATAGCAAAGCTCTCCGGCGGCGTTGCGGTCCTCAACGTAGGCGCAGCTACCGAGACCGAGATGAAGGATAAGAAGTTAAGAATAGAAGACGCCCTTGCAGCTACCCGCGCAGCGGCAGAGGAAGGCATAATCGCAGGCGGCGGCAGCGCGCTTCTTAACGTTATCCCCGAGGTAGAGGCTCTGCTTCAGATAACCGACGGCGACGAAAAGACCGGCGTTAAGATAATCATGAAGGCGCTTGAGGAGCCCGTTCGCCAGATCGCCAAGAACGCAGGTCTTGAGGGTTCGATAATCATCGACACGATAAAGAAGGCCAAGGACAAAAACTGCGGCTTCGACGCGGCTAAGGAAGAATACGTAGACATGATAGAGGCCGGCATCGTCGATCCGGCAAAGGTAACGAGAAGCGCTCTTGAGAACGCGGCTTCCGTTGCCGCTATGGTACTCACCACCGAGGCCATAGTTACCGATAAGAAGGAAGAAAACGCAGCTCCTCCGATGCCTCCGATGGGCGGCGGCATGGGCATGTACTAAGCCTGTTAAGCATAATACGCATATCATATCAAAACGAACGTCCGGTCTCCCGCAAAACGCGGGCGGCCGGGCTTTTTATATAAGAAGCAGGCTTCGGCGGCGTTTTCTTGTATTAGACGTTTCGTTGTGGTACAATATAATAAAAGGAGTAATGCTCATGCCTAAGACCGTGCTTATAACGGGCGCTTCGCGCGGGATAGGGCGCGCCTGCGCCCTGGCTTTTTCAAAACGCGGAGCAAACGTTGTGATAAATTACAATAAGAGCGAAGAAAAAGCAAAGGACCTTCTTTCGGAAATATCAAAAAAGCATGAAAATGCGCGCACGCTTTTAATAAAGGCCGACGTATCGCGCGCCGACGAGGTGCGCGCTATGTTTTCTCGGATAAAAGAGACCTTCGGCGGCGTTGATATACTCATAAACAACGCGGGGATATCGAAAAGCGGCCTTTTTACCGATATAACGGACGACGAGCGCGACGAGCTTTTCGGCGTGAACGTATACGGCGCGTTCAACTGCGCGCGCGAGGCGCTGCACTTTATGATAAATAAAAAGAGCGGCCGCATAATAAACGTATCGTCGATGTGGGGGCTTTCGGGCGCGTCGTGCGAGGTGCATTATTCCGCCTCAAAGGCGGCGCTCATCGGCTTTACGCGCGCTTTGGCAAAGGAGCTCGCTCCCTCCGGCATAACGGTGAACGCCGTGGCTCCCGGCGTTATAGATACCGATATGAATAAGAATTTAAGCGAAGCCGACTTATGCGCGTTATGCGAAGAAACGCCTTTGGGAAGGCTGGGAACGCCCGAGGACGTCGCGGCGGCGGCAGTTTTTTTAGCCTCCGATGAGGCGGGCTTCATAACGGGGCAGGTCATTTCGGTAGACGGCGGCTTTCTTGTATAAATGAGGTGACCATATGGCATACTTCGTGTTTTTTGTTATACTCATAGTTATAGTGATACTTGCGTCATCATATATGCGTTCGCGAAGGGGCGGCGCGTCCTCTTACGACCCTTTTTGCACCTACGGCAGGGAAGACGAACAGTCGGGGACGCATGACGGGCGGACGCGCATTTCTGCGGGAAAGTACGTTATAGACGAGGATATCGAAGCGGGAAAGTACGACTTTGTGCTCATCTCGGGCGAGGGCCTTTTAAAATACCGCGATATGGGAGAGAGCGAGTATCCCGTTTTGATAGAATTCGGTTTTTCGGGCGCAAAGCGGGCCACGCGGTACAGAAATCTCGTATGTGCGCGCGGCGGAGAGCTTGTTCTTACGGGCTCCGTCGTGCTTGAGATACAAAATTCCAAAAAGACCGTTGTAAACTGATTTTTTTGATACTAAATAAGGGAGGAAATATTTTATGAAGGTATTTATTGCATTTGCGGGGCCGCGCCTCAAGGGGAATACGGCGCAGCTTTTGGAGTCGTTTGTAAGCGGCATGAAGTCGGCGCGCGCCGATATAGACTTTGTTGACGGCAAGGTGTATCAGAAGAAGATAAACTACTGCCGCGGCTGCGAGGCGTGCAAAACGAAAACGGGCGTATGCGTTCAGCACGACGAGATGTTCGATATGTATGACGATATATATTCAAGCGACGTGCTCGTTATGGCGGCGCCCACGTATTGGTTCAATATGTCGGGACAGCTCAAGGTATTTCTTGACAGGCTGTACGGCATGAAGGCGGGCGGCATGAGAAACAAGACGCTCGTTTACATAACTACATACGGCGACGTTGACGAATACGCCTCCGGAGCGCACAACGCCATAAACTCCATAAAGGAGATATCGGAATACCTTGGCGTACCGTATGAGGCCGTGTACGCATCCACGGGCATGGGCTCCGTATCGAAGGCGGCGCTTGAAAAAGCGTTCAGGCAGGGCGAGGAGGTCGCAAAGTCGATAAAGAAGTAAGTGCGGATAATTAAACGGGCAGATACAAAGTATCTGCTCATTTTTTTTGCATATATCGCCGTAAAATTGGGCAAAACAGCCTTGAGGTGAGCATATGGCACAGAATCCGGCGCACTGGGTGTTTTCCGGGGATCATACGGACAATACGAGAATAATGGACGAACAGCTCAAAGTAGACAAAAGCTTTGATATAACTACGCGAGCGATTAATGCGGGCGGGCGAGAATGCAGGATATATTTCTTAAACGGCTTCATAAAAGACCTTATCTTTGAAAACGTGATACAGCATCTTATGTGCGCCGATAAAAGAAGCATAGCGCAGTGCAAAAGCGCTAAGCAGTTCATAGACGGCTTTATCCCTTACGACGACGTAAAAGAGGACAAAAGCATAGCCGAGGCGATCGAGGCCGTGCTTTCGGGGCGCATAATACTGCTCGTACAGGGTCTGGACAGCGCCATAGTTATAGACGCGCGCACGTATCCGGCAAGAGAAGTAGGCGAGCCGGAGAACGACAGGGTGCTTCGCGGATCGCGCGACGGCTTCGTTGAAACGCTTCTTTTCAACGCCGCGCTCATCCGCCGAAGGATACGAAATAAACAGCTCGTTATAGAAAAGATACAGGTGGGACATGATTCAAAGACGGACGTCGCCGTTTGTTATATGGAGGATATCGTTGACAAAAACCTTCTCTATAACACGAAGTCGGCGCTTCGTTCGATAAAGAGAGACGCGCTTTCTTTCGGGCAGGAGAGCCTTACGGAAAGCCTTATAAAAAAGCAGTGGTACAATCCGTTTCCGAGAGTGCGGTATACCGAACGGCCCGACGCGGCCGCATCGAATATCCTCGAAGGGAGAATAATCATACTTGTGGACAATTCTCCCGCCGCAATGATAGTGCCTACGTTTTTTCTCGATTTCATGCAGGAGACGAACGACTATTATTTCCCGCCGCTCATAGGAACGTATTTAAGAGCGGTGCGCGCCGTCGTGTATTTTGTAACTCTTTTTATGATACCAGTGTGGTACTGCTTTATAAAGAACGACTGGCGCTTGCCCGACTACCTCGTTTTTATAGAGATCGAGCACGAGATACATCTGCCGATAATCGTTCAGCTTTTGATAATAGAGCTTCTCGTCGAATGCATGAGGATCGCCTCGCTCAATACGCCGAATGCGCTAAGCAATTCGTTTTCGGTGATAGGCACGCTTATATTGGGCGAGTTCGGCGTTGAATCGGGCTGGTTCGTGCCGGAGGTGATATTTTTCATGGCGTTCGTCGCCATTGCCAATTTTACACAGCCGAGCTTTGAGCTTGGCTATACGTTCAAGCTCTTTCGCATATTTATGATAATACTTACGGCGATATTGGGGCTTTGGGGGCTTATCGCGGGCGTTGCGATAATGGCGGCGGCCGCGCTTACAACGAAGACCGTATCGGGGGAGCCGTATATGTATCCGCTGATACCGTTTGACAAAAATGCGCTGAAGGATCTTTTTATGCGCGAGAGCATAAAGCGGGGGAATAACTGACGCGCCGCTCCTTATAGAACTGCGTTATAAGGTTCCTTTTCAAGTTTGCTTTTTCTTGCTTGCAAAGCAAGCAGAAATTTTAGAACCAAGGTTCTAAGACTCCTTTTCGCCTGCGCGGCGGGCGGTTCTAAAGCCTTCCCCTTGAGGGAAAGGTGCCCCGCAGGGGCGGATGAGGTGTTATAGAACTGCGTTCTATAACATTCTATTCAATTATCCTTTCCCTTGCTTTTAAGCAAGAGAAGAAAACTTGAATAGGAGTATTAGAACGCAGTTCTAAATAAACTCCCCGCTGCGCGGGGCAAAAAAGGGGAGCGGACTTCATTCCGCTCCCCTTTATGATGATTTTCTATAAACAAAGCTTAGATCTCAAGCGCGCACTTCGTTGCGGCTGCAACTGCGTTTAATATCTTTGCAGGCTTCTCTGCGTCGCCTATAAGATGAACGTTTGCGCTGTCTTTAAGCTCCTCGTAAAGCTTGTTTTCGCTTCTGTAGCCAACGCTTACGATAACGGTATCGGCAGGAATCTTCGTTTCCTTGCCTTCTTCGTCTGCTACGATCACCGCGCCGTCGGATATCTCCTTTACCTTCGTGAGCGTGTAGCTCTTTACGCCGAGGCGGGCAAGCTGCTTGAGAACCGGCCAGCCGGTGCCGAGGTCGAAGCCGGCGCCGATCTTTTTCTGCATCTCAACTATCGAGATCTTGCGGTTGGGCGTATTGAGAAGCGAGCTTATCTTTTCGGGCGTTTCGGCCTGATGTATCGAAAGGAAGTATAAAAGCTCGGGGCTTATCGTGCTGTCCTCAGCGAGAAGCTGAGCCACCTCGCAGCCTACGGAGCCGCCGCCTATGATAACGGTGTTCTCTCCGGGGAACGCCTTATTAGTAAGCACGTCAACGGCGGAAACTATCTCAACGCCCTTCTTGTTGCCGGGGAAGTCTATCATAACGGGATTGGAGCCGGTAGCGATAACAACGTCGTCAGCGCCGAACGCGGTAACTGACGCCTTGTCGGCCTCTTTATTGTAAACGATCTCAACGCCCTTTTCTGCGCACATGTTCTTTAAGTATTTTGAAAACAGATTGAAGTCGGCTTTTCCGGGAGGAGTTGCGGCAAGCGATATCTGACCGCCCGCTTTGTCCGACTTCTCCCAAACGGTCACGCTGTGGCCGCGGTCCGCAAGCTCGATGGCAGCCGTAAGACCTGCGGGGCCCGCGCCTATCACGAGCACCTTCTTCTTCTTGTCGGCCGGCTTCTTTATAAGCTGAGTCTCGTATCCCGCGTATGCGTTTACGGTGCATTCTATCGGGCGGCGGAAGAACGTTCTCGCAAGACAGCCCTGGTTGCAGCCGATGCAGTTTCTTACTATGTCCTCGCGTCCCGCCTGAACCTTGTTGGGAAGCTCGGGATCGGCGATGAGCGGACGGCCGAAGCCGATAAGATCGGCCATGCCCAAAGCAAGAACCTTCTTCGCGGAAGTGATGTCGTTAAAGCGGTTCGACGCCATAACGGGGATGTTTACGGCCTTCTTTATCGCGCCCGCAAGATATGCGAATCCGCCGTGCGGCAGATCGCCGGGGAGCTGCGGAACGACCGTCTCGTGCCAGCCGCCGGTCACGTCAAGCATATCAACGCCTGCTTCCTCGGCTATCTTTGCAAATTTAACGGCGTCCTCATTAGTATTGCTGCCGGGGATAAAGTCGTTGCCGGCAACGCGGATTATAACGGGATAGTCGGGGCCTACGGCCTCGCGAACGGCCTTTATTACGAGCACGGGGAAGCGCGTGCGGTTCTCCCAGCTTCCGCCGAATTCATCGGTACGAAGATTGGTAACGGGCGAGAGGAACTGCGAGATAAGATATCCGGCCGAGCCTATGATCTCAACTACGTCGAAGCCTGCGGCCTTTACCTTGGCGGCAGCCTCCGCAAAACGCTTTATAACGAGGTCTATTTCGTCCTTCGTCATCTCATTAGGCGTCTCTCTTGTGAACTTTGAAAATACTGCGGAGGGAGCAAGCGTCTTTTCGTTGTCCTTCGTGCTTGCGTAGCGGCCTGCTTCGTACATCTGAAGGCCTACCTTCGCGCCGCGCTTGTGCATTTCGTCGGTGAATACCTTGCAGTCCTCAACGAATGAGGGCTTCGTTACGTCGAGCATCATTGCCGCGCCGCCGAACTCGTCGATACGGCAGCCGCCGATGATGATAAGGCCCGCGCCGCCCTCTGCGCGCTTGTAGTAATACTGGGAAAAGCGCTCCGTCATAACGCCGTCGGGCGTGTAGAGATGATGGAGCGGGGGCATTACGATGCGATTTTTCAAGGTCATGCCGTTGATCGTGATAGGTGTGAATAATTTATCCATAACAAACTCCCTTATTATTTTATAATTTTTATATATTTTATCATAAAAAAATGCGGCTTTCAATGCAGATAAAACAAATTAACGCTTTTTTTGGAAAAAAACAATAAGTCACGCGTATGCGGCGTTGACAGCCCCCTTTTTCCGGTATATATAATGAAGTGAAACCGTGCCGCACAAATGCATTTAATATAAGGAGAAGACATGGATATATCCGATGATATGATTTCGCGGACGCCCCTTGCCGTTGATACAACGGCGAAGGCCTCAAAAGAAGAGATAATGACCCGAAAAAAGAAGCTTACATCGCTTTACGCCGATAAAGTCAAAGAAAAGAAGAGCATAAATGAAATGTGCGCCATTATTGAGAAGGAGCTTTCGGGACAGCAGATAAGCATCGATCTTATGGAGGAATGCAGGCGAAAGATATTTGAGTTTGATCTGCAAGGGTACAAAAAGTCCCGTGGACTGCGCGTGTCCGGCGCGGATCCGGCCGTCATTTACGCCATACCGCGCACCGAGGCGTCGGAAAGGTATTACCGTGCGGGATTTACAAAAGAGAAGCTGCGGGGATACGAGGACAGCATCATCGTCATACTTGTACCCGGACTCCCATATTATCTTTACTCGAACTGCGCCGCCCTGTCGCTTTGGCTCTCGCTTGAATACGGCGTGTCAACAGAGGATATAAAGAACAAAAGCGACGAGTATTATATTTATCTTACGAATATAGGGATATACGAAAGCGGTATTTTCGGATAAAAAGCATCGGGTTCTTTGCATAATTATATACTTTTTTCAAAACATATGGTAAAATCTTATAAGAATATTTCGTTTGAGGTGATATAAGTGACGCATTATGAGCTTATGTTTAAAAGGCGCTCCGTAAGGCATTTTAGGCCCGAGCCGCTCGACGAGGCGACTCTTTCGGAGGTGAGAAAGGCGATAAAGCGCCTGCGGCCGCTTTACCGCAACGTCCGCACAAAGATAGAGATAGTAGACGATATAGGCACAGAGCCCATGTTCGAGGTTATGCCGCCTCATTTTATCGTGTTCAAGTCGGCAATAAAGGATACGACAAATATGAATGCGGGCTATATGCTTGAACAGCTCTCGCTGGAGCTTTCCAACATGGGCATAGGAAGCTGCTTTATCGCACAGCAGCGTCCGTCTCAGGAGGTCCTCGACAGCATAGCGCTTCCAAAAGGCGAGTATATCATCATGATGGGCATAGGCCGCCCGAACATGAACCTTTTAAGAGAATCGACCGATAAATTCGACCGTATGCCGCGCGGGCAGTTTTTAAGAAAGGGCGAATATACGGAGGCGATAGAGGCCTGCCGCCTTGCGCCGTCAAGCCATAATAAGCAGCCGTGGTGCATGATAAACGACGGGACGGTGCTTCATATATTCAGCAAAAAAGTTTCGGATCCGCCCCTGCCGATATATAAGACACTTGACAGTATAGACATAGGTATATTATTATATCATGTGGTGGTTTCTTCAAGGGAGGCAGGATTCGACGGCATTCAGGAATTTGTTTTCGAAGGCTCCAGTCAGGCCCCCGAAGGATTTTATTATATAACATCTATCATATGATGAGAAGAAATTTTATTAGACAAGGATGAGTGAAAAATGAGGACTGTTGGCGTTACTTCGAGAGGCATAAGAGCCCCGATAATCAAAAAGGGCGACGATCTTTGCAAAATAGTTGTGGATTCGGTGCTTAACGCATCAAAGCATGAGGGATTTGAGCTTAAAGACCGCGACGTTATAGGCATAACGGAATCCATCGTTGCGCGTTCGCAGGGAAATTACGCAACGCTTGACAACATAGCAAGCGATATAAAGGCGAAGTTCGGCGAGGATGCGACCGTTGGTCTTATCCATCCGATACTCAGCCGCAACCGCTTCTCCATGATATTAAAGGGCATTTCCATGGGCGTAAAGAAGCTTTACATACAGCTTTCCTATCCGTCCGACGAAGTGGGAAATCCGCTCGTATCGTGGGACATCCTCGATGAACACGGCATAAACCCGTACACCGACGTATTTACGGCGGAGGAATTCAAGAAAAAACTGGGCGACGTAAAGCATCCCTTCACCGGCGTTGACTATATAGAGTTTTATAAAGAGATATGCGGCGGCAAGGCCGAGATAATCCTTGCAAACGACGCGGTAGAGATACTCAAATATACGAAGAACGTAATAAATGCGGATATCCACACGCGATTCCGCACGCAGAAGCGTTTACTCAAGGCGGGCGCCGAGAAGGTTTTAGGCCTTCACGAGCTTATGAACGCCCCCGTTGACGGCAGCGGTTATCATCCCGATTACGGACTTTTGGGCTCCAATCTTGCGACCGACACTTCGATAAAGCTGTTCCCGCGCGACTGCCAGGCGCTCGTTACGAAGATAGCGGCCGAGATGAAAGAAAAGACCGGCAAGAATATCGAAGTTATGGTATACGGCGACGGCGCGTTCAAGGATCCCGTAGGCGGTATCTGGGAGCTTGCAGACCCCGTAGTTTCGCCCGGCTGCACTCCGGGACTTATCGGTACGCCGAACGAGATAAAGATGAAGTATATCGCCGACAACGAGCTTCATCACCTTTCGGGCGAGGATGCGGCCGACGCTATGCGCGAGGTCATCCGCAAAAAGAGCGACAACCTTATAAATAATATGGCGTCGCAGGGCACGACTCCGCGCCAGCTTACCGACCTGCTCGGAAGCCTCTGCGACCTTACGAGCGGCAGCGGCGACAAGGGTACGCCGATAATCCTCGTACAGGGCTATTTCGACAACTACGCAGACTGATACAGCACAATATGAAAAAGGGCGTGACCGAAGCGGTCACGCCCTTTTTTAGGGCATGGGCACTAAGACTCGCTTGCGCCTCCCCGCGAGGCGCAGGATCTCCCCCTTGTCATCCCAGCGCGCCCCCTTTTGTCATCCTGAGCGAAGCGAAGGATCTTATGTACACGCTCCCCACATTGCAGGGAGTTTCCCCCTACCGGTCACCCGGAGGCTCCGCAGGGGCCGTGGCAATCCGTACTCCTACGCATAGGCCCCCCGCAAGGCAGGGCGCTTCATTAGAACTGCGTTCTACGACTTCCTTTTCAAGTTTTCTTTTTCTTGCTTGAAAAGCAAGGGAAATTTTTTAGAACTCCGTTCTAAAGACTTTATCCCCTGCCGGGGGGCGTACTTTTCACGGGAAAAGTACCAAAACCGCCGGGGGACGCGGCAAGGGGAGTTGCGAGGCAGTAAAGGGCAGACTTAGTGCAGTCCTAATAGCCGCTTTCCCCCGGACCCCCTTTTTAGGGCCGACTTGAAAGCACTCATCATTCTAGGTACTTACAGCCATCACTGGTGTTCCGCGGCCGAGCCGCTCCAAGTCTTTGGTGCCCGTTGGTTGTGGGCGGCATTAAACAAGCTGCTTTTTAGCAATAGCTTCCTTCTGGCGAGCGCGCACCACCCTCTTTCGGTCATTGCGAGGAGCGAAGCGACGTGGCAATCCGTACTCCTTCGCGTATGCCTCTCACACGAGGCAGGGACGCCCCCTTGTCATCCTGAGCTCCCCCTCGGTCATCCTGAGCCTCCCCATTTGTCATCCTGAGCCTCCCCATTTGTCATCCTGAGCGAAGCGAAGGATCTTTCTGCGTAAGATTCTTCGTCGCTTCGCTCCTCGACAATGACAGTGGGGGAAGCCCGCCGTGGGGCGGGGTGCATATTTAGAACTGCGTTCTACGACTCCTTTTCAATATACTTCCCTTGCTTTGAAAGCAAGAAGAATTTTTAGAACCAAGGTTCTAAGACTCCTTTTCGCCTACGCGGCGGGCGGTACTTTTCACGGCCAATCCACCCCAAAAAATCCGCTTCGCGTATTTTTAGGGGACCCCGGCGTACCAAAACCGCCGGAGGACGCGGCAAGGGGAGTTGCGGGGCAGCAAATGGCAAACTTAGTGCAGTCCTAATAGCCGCTTTCCCCCGGACCCCCTTTTTAGGGCCGACTTACAGCACTCATCATTCTAGA